>CAIXAY010000280.1 GCA_903917505.1 uncultured beta proteobacterium
AGTTCAAGGAACGTTACAATCATCATTGGCGTTTGGAAAAACTGGACTTCATGTCACCCCTTGAAGCCCGCCAGGCTTATGCCATACGAAAGGCGGCCTGAGTTGCAAAACCGTGTCCAGGAAATGCGAGCCGGTACAGGCCCGACGATTCCCTACACCGCCGGGGAGAATATCTCCTTCGCCGGGGCCAGCTTCAGTATCTCGGGAAATCTTGGCAATGGCGATGTGTTCACGCTGGCGAAAAACCCGGCCGGGGTTTCCGATGGGCGCAATGCGCTTGCCCTCGGACAACTCCAAACGCAGAACACGATGTCGGGAGCAACTGCCAGCTATCAGTCGGCTTACGCGCAGTTGGTCGCCAATACCGGCAACAAGTCGCGCGAACTGCAGGTGAATAGCCAGGCACAGGACACCCTGCTACAGCAGGCCACCAGTGCCCAGCAGGCGCTGTCGGGCGTCAATCTTGATGAAGAGGCGGCCAACCTGCTGCGCTTTCAGCAAGCGTATCAGGCCTCGGCAAAAATGCTCGATGTCGGCAGCAAGCTGTTTGATGCCTTGCTGGCGATCAATTCCTAAGGGGAATTTCATGCGTATCAGTACCAGTCAGATTTACAGCGCCGGCGTCCTCGGCATCAACCGCAACCAAAGTGCTCTCTACAAATTGCAGAATCAGCTGTCAAGCGGCAATCGTATCCTGACGCCTGAGGATGATCCGGTCGGCGCAGCGCAAGCTCTGGAATTGACCCAGACGCAGTCGGTCAATGCGCAACAGGTGGCTAACCAGGGAAGTGCCAGCGATCAATTGGGCCTGGTCGATACGCAACTGAGCACCCTGACCAATCTGCTGCAGAGTGTCAGAAGCAAGGTGGTGCAGGCCGGCAGCACGGCCACCATGAGCGGTTCCGATCGGCAGGTTCTGGCCAACGATTTGGAATCGAGCTTGAGTCAAATGCTGGGAATTGCCAATGCCAAAAGCAGTTCGGGCGATTATCTGTTTTCCGGCTACCAGGGCGCGACGCTACCCTTTGCGATCAATGCCTCAGCGGCGGCGGTTCCGCCGGCAACGACGTCGCCGGTCGGCTATTTTGGCGACAGCGGCCAACGCCTGCTGCAAGTGTCCGCGTCGCGGCAAATGGCCGTCAATGTGGCCGGCAGCGATCTCTTCATGAATGTCAAGGAAGGCAACGGCACCTTCGTCGTGGCCACCGGCGGCAATACGGCCGGCGGCAACAACCAGGGCACGGCGACAACCGACGCCGGTTCCGTTCTCGATCAACAGAAGTGGCAGGCGGCGCTCAACAGCTTCGGCTGGTCGACGCCGACCAATCCGGCGTTGCAGGTCCGCTTCGCGGTGGCGGCGGGGGTGACGACCTATCAGATCTACGATGTATCGACCCCGGCAACGCCCGTGGCGATCAGTTCGGCGGCAACCTATACGGCCGGCCAGTCGATTCCGATGGCATCGACAAACCCGCCGGCGGCGACGGCCACCGATTTTGGCGCGCAGATCGTCGTGCAGGGGCAGCCGGCCAACAATGACACATTCACGGTTCAGCCGAGTTCCAGCCAGAGTCTGTTCCAGACGATGCAGAGTCTGATCGGGATCCTGCGTTCGCCGGTCGGGTCGGCGACCTATTCATCGACCGAGTATGCCAATGCGCTTTCGGGGCAAATGACGAATCTCGACAATGCGCTGGCCAACGTAAGCCGTGTGCAGAGTTCGGTAGGCTCACGGATGAGCGAACTGGACGCGCTGGGTACCACTTCAAGCGATCTGGACATCCAGTATCAGGCGTCCTTGGCCAAGATCCAGGGACTCGATTACGCCAAGGCCGCTTCCGATTTCACCCAGCAACAGACCAATCTGACGGCGGCGCAAAAGTCGTTTGCGCAGATCGCCGGTCTGAGTCTGTTCAACTACCTGTGAGGCGCGAGGTGCGCAGCTTCCCGTCGATGGTTCTGGCCTTGTCGCTTGCCGCATGCGGAACGAATCCGACACAGATTCCGAGCAGCGGGTCAATCCTGCCGGATGCCACGATTCAGCTGACGCCGACCCTGGCTTATACGGCTGAACAGATCGCCGCCGCCGCCGTCGCCGGCGCGCTGATCTATTTTATCTACGACCCGCTGGCGCCCAACTGGGCGATCGAAGAAAAAAGGCTCAACGAAAACACCTACTATCTCTCCTTGCGCGCCAAGGGCTTTCGCACCGGTGGCGACGGCGAAGCCATTCAGGTCGTCAAGCGGCGCGCCCTGCAGCTTCAGCGCGAGCACGGATATGCCGACTACCGCATTCTCGATTATTCGGAAGGCATCGAATCGAGTACGCCGCTGACTCACCGGGTTTCCGAGGGGACAATACAGCTCGTGCGCACGCCGCTGCCGCCGACCCCCTAGAGAATGCAGCGCTAGCGGATGACGAAGTAGCCGAGCATCGACTGCAGCCCATATTCGAACATCTGCTGCAGCGGCGCGGCGAGGTGCGACATGCTGATGTAAAGCGCCGAGAGTCCGAGCACCAGCGTGATCGGAAAGCCGATGGCCATCAGGTTGAGCTGCGGCGCGACACGTCCGAGCACACCCAGGGCGATGTTGGCGATCAGCAGGGCGACGACCAGTGGCAGGGCCAACAGCACGCCCGCGGAAAAAATCAAACCGCCGGCATTGGCCACGTTCAGCCAGCTCGGATTGGCCGGCATGACCCCGATCGGCAAGAGGGCGAAGCTCTGCATCAGCGTCGCGATGACCATCAGATGACCGTTGATCGCCATGAACATCAGCAAGGCCAGCAGGCCGATAAACTCGGAAACGACCGGCGTATTGGAGGTGTTGAGCGGGTCATAGGCTGTCGCAAAACCGAGCCCCATCTGGGTGCTGATCATGGTGCCCGCGAGATCGATGGCGGTGAATACCAGGCGCATGGTGAAGCCCATGGCCAAACCGATGACCATTTGTTGCGCGATGATCAGCAGGCCGATTCCTGAAGCCGGTTCCATGGCCGGAATCTGTGGCAGTGCGGGCGAGATGGCGATGGCGATGGCCAGGCCGAGCAGCAGGCGCACGCGCATCGTGAGTCCGGCGTTATTGAAAGGCGGCGCGGCGACGAGGAGCGACAGGATGCGCGCCAGGGGGAAAAAGAATGCCACGATCCAGGCGTTGATTTGGGCGCTGGTCAGCTGGATCATGGGCCGCGCTAACCGATGATCTGCGGGATGCTTTCGAACAGCCGGCGGATATAGTCGACCATCATCTGCAGCATCCACGGTCCGGCGAGAATGAGCACGATGAACATTCCGACGAGCTTGGGAATGAACGACAGGGTTTGCTCGTTGATCTGCGTCGCGGCCTGGAAGACACTGATGATCAGACCGATCACCAGAGCGGCGAGAAGCAGCGGACCGGCGAGGATCAGAGTCATCTCGACGGCCTGCCGGCCGATGCTCATGACGATCTCCGGCGTCATGTCGCGAAGCTCATGACCAGCGAACCGAGCAGCAGATGCCAGCCATCGACGAGGACGAAAAGCATCAGCTTGAAGGGGATGGAAATCATCACCGGGGACATCATCATCATGCCCATTGACATCAGCACGCTGGCCACCACCATGTCGATGATCAGGAAGGGTATGAAGATGATGAAGCCGATCTGAAAAGCGGTCTTCAATTCGCTGGTCACGAAAGCCGGAATCAGAACGCGCATCGGCACATCATCGGCCGATTTGAGTTCGGGCAACTTGGCGAGCCGCGCGAACAGGCCGATGTCCGCCTCGCGCGTCTGTTTGAGCATGAAGCCGCGCAGCGGCACCGCGCCGCGCTCGACCGCCTGGGTGAAGCTGATCTGGTTTTCGGAGAACGGCTGGTAAGCATCGACATAGACCTTGTCGAGGACCGGCGACATGATGAAGAAGGTCAGGAACAGCGACAGACCGACGAGCACTTGATTGGGCGGCGACGCCTGCGTGCCAAGTGCCTGGCGCAACAAGGAGAGCACGATGATGACGCGCGTAAAGCTGGTCATCATCAGCAGCGCGGCGGGAAGGAAGGTCAGCGCGGTCAGGGTGAGCAGCGTCTGAATCGAGAGCGTATAGGTTTGGCTGCCGCCGGGCCCCGGCGTGCTGGTCAGCGCCGGCAGTCCGCCGGTCTGGGCCCAGGCGGCGAGCGGCAGGATCAGGGCGAGCAGCGCGCACCCGAAAGCAAATCTACTTTTCATTCCTGCGCTCGGAGATCTGCTTGAGCCACTGGGCGAAAGGCTTGTCGCTGCCTTTTCCGGCCGGCAGTTCGCCCTTGGGCAGGGTGTGCAGGGTCTTGATCTGGCCCGGGACGATGCCGACCACCAGCCAGGTGTCGCCGACTTCGACGAGGACGATGCGCTCGCGCGTGCTGAGCATCAGTCCGCCGACCACGCGCAAGGGGCCCGAGTTGCCGAAGCTGCGGCCGCCGTTGAGCTTGCGCAGCAGATAAGCGCCGGCAAAGAGGAGGCCAACGATTAGAAACAACCCGAGCAGCATTTGCAAGATGGCGCCGCTTGACGGGCCGGGCGCCTCGATGGCCGCGCTTTGCGCCAGCGCGTGCCCGCCGGAGAAGGCGAGCAGCAGGCAGCCAACGGAGCAAAAGCGTGAGAATCTGGAGCGCTGGTTCAAGGCAGTCGGCCGATGAATGTTCTGGCCGCTATCTTAAAGCATGTGAGCCCAAGGTGGAACCGCGCAATGCGCCGGGTGAATGAATGTCGCCGGAATGACGGGTATTCAGTCTGCGGGCCCTAGCGCCCGATTTTGCGCATGCGTTCGGACGGCGTGATGATGTCGGTCAGACGGATGCCGAACTTGTCATTGACGACGACCACCTCGCCCTGGGCGATCAAGGTGCCATTGACGAACACGCTCATCGGCTCGCCGGCCATCGCATCGAGCTCGACGACCGAACCGTGCGCGAGCTGCAGCAGGTTCTTGATGGTAATCTTGGTGCGCCCAAGCTCGACCGCGATCTGAACCGGTATGTCCAGAATCATGTCGAGCTCGTTCATCATCGAGCCCTTGCCGGCGCTGTCGCCAAAAGCGGGAAAGATCTGCGCCGGTTGCGCCGCGGCTCCCGCCGCATCTGCGGTCGCCTGCTCGGCCATCGCCGCGGCCCAGTCGTCATCCGCGCCGGCGCCGGTGCTGCCTTCTTTTTCGTCAGCCATGCTGTTCTCCCTGAGCGATATCGTCGCTCTCCTGCGTCATGAAGCGTTCGATGCGCAGCGCGTACTGGCCGCCCTGCTGACCATAGCGGCATTCCATCAGCGGAATGTCATCGACCTGCGCGATGATCTTGTCCGAAATGCTGACCGGGATGATGTCGCCGGCCTTCATCTTGAGAATCTGCCCGAGCGTAATGGTGGTGGTCGCGAGGTTGGCCGAGATCTCGACTTCGGCATCCTTGAGCTGCTTGCGCAGCATCACGATCCAGCGCTTGTCGGTGGAAAGCTGATCGCTTTGCATCGTGCTGTAGAGCAGGTCGCGTATCGGTTCGACCATCGAGTAGGGGAAGCAGATGTGCATTTCCGCGGCGGTGCCGCCGAACTCCAGCGAGAAGGTCGTCGAAATGACGATCTCGGAGGGCGTTGCGATATTGGCAAATTGCGAATTCATCTCCGAGCGGATGAATTCGAAGGAGATGTCGTAGACCGGTTTCCACGAGCGCGAATATTCGCTGAACACGACGTTGAGCAGGCCGCGAATGATGCGCTGTTCGGTCGGCGTGAAATCGCGGCCCTCGACGCGGGTATGGAAGCGGCCGTCGCCGCCGAACATGTTGTCGACGACGAGAAAGACCAGGTTGGGATCGAAGACGAACAGCGAGGTGCCGCGCAAGGGTTTGGCCGAGACCAGATTGAGGTTGGTCGGCACGACCAGATTGCGGATGAATTCGCTGTACTTCTGCACCCGGATCGGACCGACCGAAATCTCGGTGGTGCGGTGCATGTAGTTGAACAGGCCGATGCGCAGATAGCGGGCGAAGCGCTCGTTGATGAGTTCGAGCGTCGGCATGCGGCCGCGGACGATGCGTTCCTGCGTTCCCAGATTGTACGAACGAATGCCGCCTTCGCCTTCATCTGCGACTTCAGGCTCGTCGGTTTCGCCGCTGACGCCCTTGAGCAGTGCGTCGACTTCGTCCTGGGAAAGAAAGTCTGTCGCCATATTGCCCTACTGGATGATGAAGGACGTAAACAACACTTCCTTGACCGGCGCATCTTCAGCTTGTGCCTTGCCGCCCGGTTCAAGGATATCATTGATCAGGTCGCGAATCTCGTTGGCCAGGGTCTCCTTGCCGTCTTTGGTGAGCAATTCGGAAGCCTTCTTTCCCGATAGCAGCATCATCACATTATTGCGCAACTTGGGCGTGTAGGTCTTGACGCGGTCGCCGACATGCAGATCCGCAACTTCGACGGAAATGATCAGTTGCAGGAATTGATCGCCATTTTCCGGAACGAGATTGACCGTAAACGGATCGAGCGCGACATAGACCGGAGCGGCTTCCTTGGCATCCTTCTTCTTGGCCGCTTGGGCTTTCTCGGCCCCGTCGCCCTCCTCGGCCTGCTGCGCATGGCTCCTGATCAGATAGAACGCGCCGCCGCCGAGCCCCAGGACCAGCAGCAAGGCGACGGTGATGATGATCAGCAGCTTCTTGCTTTTCTTGGGCGGTGCGGCTTCGACTGTCTCCGCTTCCGGCTTGGCTTCCTTGGCCATCTGTTAAGGTCCCCCTTGGGTCTTCAATGCAAAAGCAAATCACCGACTGGCCGTCGTACGCGTATTCCCTTCGCTTGCCGATCAGGCAAAAATATCGACCATTCCATTGCTTTGTCGTACGTTGAAACTCCTGGCCCGCGCCGAACCGACCGAGTCCGCGACAAGTATAGCGTTATCGGCCCGCCCTTGGGACGTTGACCGATAGCCTTCGCCACTGCCGGCCTGCTGCCGAAACGATTCGGCGCTGACGTTGGTCTGTCCGAGATTGATGCCGGCACTGGCGAACATCTCGCGCAATTTCGGCATGGCCGATTCAATCGCGTTCCGGACCTCGGCGTTCGCCGAAGTAAAGGACGCCGTGGCGTTCGCCTTGTCGAGGCTCAATGAGATCTCTATCGGCCCCATATGCGGCGGATTTAGAGTGAGTTGTGCCTGCTGCTTGTCATTGACGGCCATCCACACGACTTTCTGCCCAACATCGGCAGCCCAGTTCTGATCACGGACAGGCGTTGGAATCGACAACTCGACGTCATGGCTGGGCGGAAGGTTATTGGCGTTGATGGCCAGTGCCGGCGGGCTGTTCTGTACCGTGTCGGGCGCCGTGCTCTTGGCGGCAACCGGGTCAACACTGGGTGCGGGCAGGGCGGCAACGGCAAATTTTGCCGCCTTGTCATCGGCGACGGCGCTTGCGTTCAAGGGCGATTGCGCCTCGACATTCGCGGCCTTGGCCTTTTGCGCGAGTGAAGTGCTCGCTTGCGCAACCGGCAACGCATCGGGGAACGCATTGTCGACTTTAACGCCAGCGCTGTCGGCGTCCGGCGCCGTCGGCGCCGTGTCGGTCGTTTGCAGCGGTTGTGGCGCTACGATGCCCAGCGCGGCCAGCAGCGAAGCGGCATCGCCGGCCGCCGGGTCGGTCTCCGGCGAGTCCTTCTTGGCGGCGAGTTTCGGCAGAACATCACTGACTGCCGGCGCCACCAATTGGCCCAGCAGCAAGTTTGCAAAGTCCGGGCTCTGCGTTACGTCGTCGCTGTTGGCCGCTTTCGTGGCGGTGTTCTCGGCCGCTGCGGGCGCCTGCGTGGGCAGCGTCGAAACGATGGTGACGGACATGGGCTGATCCTGGATGACAAGTAGTGCCCACCTACGAGCAATCTTTGTGCCAGCCGAATCAGCCGTCTCAGTGCGGCTCCTGCTCGTTGTCGCGGCGCGCCGCGAACTCATCCTGTTTCTTTTGCTCGAGCCGCCCTTCGATGGTCATTTCGCTGGCGAAATGACCATCGGATAGCGTGTCAAAGGCTTTCAGCTTCGTCTTCTGTTCGCGCCACTCGGTCTGGCCGGTGGCCGTGTGCTCGACTTGCGAAGCGACCGTGCGGCGCTGCGCATCGATGGCTTCGTCGAGGCGGTTGAGAAATTCCTGATAGTTGCGCCATTCGCTCTTCGAGATTCCGTTCTGCGCCGCCTGGCGAAATCGAATGGCATATTCGTCACGATACTGCTGGAGCATGGCCAGCTTGTTTTTCGCGTCGCGCTCGCTGGCGATCAATTTCGCCAGGCGCTCGGTCGCGTCGTCGGCACGAATCTGCATCAATTCGAGGACGGTTTGGAGGGAGAAGGGCTTGGTCATGACTGCGGTGAAAGTGGTCTGGACATTCTAAGCGCAATCTGGCGTCCTGAGTCGCTAATTCGTTGCTGAAAACTGGCGACGCAGGCGCCGTGCGGCGTCGCGATTGCTCGCCGGGTGTTCAGCCTGGCTGCGCTTCGCGCCTTGCCTGACACCTGCCTCGCCAGTTTTTCCATGCGTCTTTTCTCTTTCAGTCTCTCTTCAAGGAACCAAGGATTCAGGACGCTAGCGCTGCGCGCCGAACAAGGCGAAAAGATCATCGGCGCTGCTCGCGAAGTCGGCGCGCACATTCAGGTTTTGTTGCAGAAAGCGCTCGAAGGCGGGATAAAGCGCGATCGCCTGATCGAGCTGCGGATCGGAGCCGGCGGCGTAAGCGCCGACGCTGATCAGGTCGCGCGAGCGGGCAAAGCGCGAGTAAAGCTGCTTGAAGTGGCGGATCTGCTCGAAATGTTTCTCGTCGATCAGATTGACCATGGCGCGCGAAATCGATTGCTCGATGTCGATGGCCGGGTAATGCCCGGCGTCGGCGAGCGTGCGCGACAGCACGATGTGGCCGTCGAGGATGGCGCGCGCGGCGTCGGCGATCGGATCCTGCTGATCGTCGCCCTCGGCGAGGACAGTGTAGAAAGCGGTGATCGAACCGCCGCCGTCGATGCCGTTGCCGGCGCGTTCGACGAGTTGCGGCAGGCGGGCGAATACCGACGGCGGATAGCCGCGCGTCACCGGCGGCTCGCCGATGGCCAGCGCGATCTCGCGTTGCGCGGTGGCGAAACGCGTCAGCGAATCCATGATCAGCAGCACATGCCGGCCGCGATCGCGGAAATATTCGGCGATCGAGGTCGCGTAGGCCGCGCCTTGCAGCCGCATCAGCGGGCTGACGTCGGCCGGCGCGGCGACGACCACCGAGCGCTTCAAGCCTTCCTCGCCGAGGATCTGTTCGATGAACTCCTTCACTTCGCGGCCGCGCTCGCCGATCAGCCCGACGACGATGACTTCGGCCGAGGTGTAGCGCGCCATCATGCCGAGCAGCACGCTCTTGCCGACGCCGGAACCGGAGAAGAGGCCCATTCGTTGTCCGCGCCCGACGGTGAGCAGCGCGTTGATGGCGCGTACGCCGACATCGAGTGGCTGGTCGATCGGCGCGCGCGACATCGGGTTGACCGGACGGCTTTGCAGCGGGCAGAGGGCATCGGCCATGAGCGGCCCGTTCCTGTCGAGCGGGCGGCCGGCACCGTCGAGGATGCGGCCGAGCAGTGCATCGCCGACCGGCAGGAGTTTGGCACGATCGACGGCGCGTCGTCTGGCCGGCGGCGGCTGGCCGGTTTTCGGCCGAACCGTCGGCGTTTCCATGGCCACCACCTTGGCGCCCGGCGAGAGCCCATAGACATCTTCGGAAGGCATCAGGAAAAGGCGCTCGCCATTGAAACCGACGACCTCGGCCTCGATCGGCGAACCGCCGACCGGAAGGATGCGGCACGAACTGCCGAGTGGCAATTTGAGACCCGAGGCTTCCATCACCAGCCCGTTGATTCGCGTCAGGTGGCCGCACAGCAGCAGCGGGGTGGCCTGGCTCGCGGCGACGCGGCAGTTGTCGAGAAAGTCGCGCCAGGCGGCGAGGTGCTTGTCGTGTACGAGTTCGTCGCCCATGGCTTACGGCTTGTCGGCGAGCCAATCCTGGCTGATGCCGATCGCCTCGATGACGCGCCGCCAGCGCGTTTCCAGCGTCGCATCGACTTCGCTGGCGCCGAGTTCAACGCGGCAGCCGCCGGCGGTCAGACTGGCATCTTCGATCAGTCGCCAGTTGTTGCCGGCGAGTTGATCGCCGAGTTCGGAACGAATCAGCGCCGCGTCGTCGGGGTTTACAAAGAGCGCCGGGTGGCCGAGGTGTGCGTTGAGGGTGGCCACGGCTTCCCTGACCACCGGCAACAGCAGTTCCGGCTTGACGCGCAGGCTTTGCCGCAAGACCTGGTTGGCAATTTCCACGGCGGTGGCCAGCAACTGGTCAGCGACGTTCTGGTCGATCTCTTTGATGGCCAGCTGCAAGCCCGCCACGAGCGCATCTATCCTCGCCGCGCTCTGCCGCGCTACGGCGATTCCCTCGGCATGGCCGGCGGCGTAGCCCTGCTGGCAGGCCTCGGCACGCATGCGCTCGATCTCGGTCGCGGTCGCCAGGGTCACGGCGCTCCCTTCGCCCGGATTCGCGCCGGCCGCTTGCGCCGCCTGCGCCGAGCGCTCGGCGGCCTGTTCGGCCTCGTCGAAGGCGGCGACCTCCCAGCGCTGGTAGGCAGTCAGTTTTTCCTTGGGAACGAAGCCGGTCATTGCCGCACTGCGCTCAAATCATGGCCTCGCCAGCCGCCCCGCCGAGCACGATCTGGCCTTCGTCGGCCAGGCGGCGGACGATCTTGAGGATTTCCTTCTGTTCGTTCTCGACTTCGGAGAGGCGCACGGGGCCGCGCGACTCGAGGTCTTCGCGCAACATTTCCGCGGCGCGCTGCGACATGTTCTTGAAGATCTTTTCGCGCAGGGGTTCGGACGCGCCTTTCATCGCCAGGATCAGCGAATCGGACTGGATCTCGCGCAGCAGCAACTGGATCGCGCGGTCGTCGAGGTCGAGCAGGTTCTCGAAGACGAACATCTCGTCGAGGATGCGCTGCGCGAGGTCGGGGTCGTATTCGCGGATTGAATCGACCACCGTGGTCTCGTTGGCCGTACCCATGAAATTGAGGATCTCGGCGACCGAGCGCACGCCGCCCATCGCCGATTTCTTGATGTTGGCCGAACCCGAAAGCAGGCGCAGCATCACGTCGTTCAGTTCCTTGAGCGCTTCCGGCTGGATGCCCTCGAGCGTCGCGATGCGCAGCACGACGTCGTTGCGCACGCGCTCGGTGAAGTGGTTGAGTATGTCGCTGGCATGGTCGTTCTCGAGGTGCACGAGGATGGTGGCGATGATCTGCGGGTGTTCGTTGCGGATCAGGTCGGCGACCGTCGCGGCGTCCATCCATTTCAGGCCCTCGATGCCATTGGTATCGCCACCCTGGAGGATGCGCGATATGAGGTTGGCCGCCTTGTCGTCGCCGAGCGCCTTGGTCAGCACCGAGCGCACGTAGGCGTCGGTATCGACGTGCACCGCCGCCGATTCGCGCGCCGTCTTCTGGAAATCCGCGAGCACATCCTCGACCTTGGCGCGCGGCACCGATTTCAACGCGGCGATGGCGTGGCCGAGCTTCTGCACTTCCTTCGGACTGAGCTGCTTGAGCACTTCGGAAGCGAAGTCTTCGCCCAGCGCGATGAGGAGGATCGCGCTTCTTTCGACGCCGTCCTCAATTGGCATTGGCGCCCGTCCAATCCTTGATGATGTTGGCGACGACCTTCGGATCGCGCTCGGCGAGTTCGCGCGCCTGCCCGAGCTTGCGCTCCAGCGTTTCCGCCGCGGACGGCGTCTGATCCTCTTCGTCGCCGACGATGTCGATGCGGCCGCCCAGCCTGGAGCCCGGCGGCGGCGCCTGCATCATCGTCCTGACCAGCGGCATGATGACCTTGAGCAGCAGGTAGGCGAGAATGCCGGCGATCGCCGCGTACTTGAACAGTTCCTTGAGCAGCGCCAGGATCTCGGGATCCTTCCAGAGCGGGATGGACGTTTCGTTGCGGTCGACCACGGAAAATGGCGCGTTGGCCACCGAGACCGTATCGCCGCGCTCCTTGTTGAATCCCAGGGCTTCGCGAACGAGATCGTTGATCGATTTGAGTTCGACGTCGGAGAGCGGCTTGCCCGCGCCCTTGGCGTCCTTGCGGTAGTTGATCACCACCGCCGCCGACAGGCGCTTGATCGTGCCGACCGATTGCTTGGTGTGACGGATCGTCTTGTCGACTTCGTAATTGATCGTCGAATCCTTGCGCGTGCTCGACGGCGCCTGCGCTGCCGCGGCACTGCTCGTTCCGGTCGTGGCGCCTGTCCCGGCCGCGGGCGCCGGCGTCAGCGCGGCGGTGCCGGGAACCGGCGGCTGGTTGCTCAGCGCGCCGGGCACACCCTGCGCCCCGGCACCGCCGTTGATCGATTCGCTGGTCTGCTGGCTGCGCATGGTGACGTCGGCCGGCGTGGTATTCGGACGGTGCGTTTCGGCGGTCTGCTCGCTTTGCGAGAAATCGACGTCGGCGGCAACCTGGACGCGGGCGTTGCCGGGTCCGACGATGGGCGCAAGGATGTCGCCCACGCGCTGGATGGCGCTCGCCTCGATCTCACGCACATACTTGATTTGCGTCGGGTCGAGACCGGCGTCGAGCATCGGGCTCTTCAATTGCGAGAGCAGGGCGCCGCTCTGGTCGATGATGGTCACGCCGGCGACCGAAAGGTTGGGCACGCTGGCGGCGACGAGGTTCTGGATGCCGGCAATCTGCGAGGGATCGAGCAGACGGCCGGGATACAGGTCGAGCAGGACGGAAGCCGAGGGCTTCAAATCCTCGCGCACGAACACCGTCGGCTTGGGGATCGCCAGATGCACGCGCGCCGCCTGCACCGCGCCGATCGACTGGATCGTGCGCGACAACTCGCCTTCGAGGCCGCGCTGGTAATTGACCTGCTCGGCAAACTGGCTGACGCCGAACTTCTGGTTTTCCATCAGTTCGAAACCGACCCCGCCGCCCTTGGGCAAGCCTTGCGCCGCAAGGCGCAGACGGACCTCGTGCACCCTGCTGCCGGGAACCAGGATAGCCCCGCCGCTTTCGTTAAACTTGTAGGGGACGTTCAATTGCTCGAGCGAAGCGATGATGGCGCCGCCGTCGCGCTCGGAGATATTGGAGAAGAGGACGCGGTAATCGGCCTGCTTGATCCAGGCACTGCTCGCCACCACCAGTGCAATGGCCGCGGCGATGGCCACCATCAGCAGCACCTTCTGCTGGTTCGACAGGCGTGTCAGCGCATAGCGCAGGCGATCAGTCAGATTGTCTGGGCCGGCTGGTACTCTGGTCGTATTTGCGGGTGCCGCCATGCTTGCGATGATCTGTGATTGACGCGATTAATCAAGCAAGAGAAGTGCTCAAAATTATTCTACTATTGTATCTGTTAATTGCACGGGATTTTCCACCGAATGAACGAGGCATCCCAAACAGCCGTCCCGGACGCCAAGGCGCAGGAGTTGCAGCACGCCTTCGATGTCTTCAACAAGGTGTCGCTGGAACTCACGCAGGCTTACGAAGGACTGCAGGGCCGTGTCGAATCGCTGACCGCCGAACTGGCCGTGGCCAACGGCGAATTGCTGCGCCAGTACCAAGAGAAGGAGGCGCTGTCCGAACGCCTGTCGCTCCTGCTCAATGCCTTGCCGGCCGGGGTGGTGGTGCTCGACAGCATGGCCGCGGTCAGCGAAGCCAACCCGGTCGCGCAACAACTGCTCGGCCCGGCGATCCTCGGCTGCGACTGGCCGGCGCTGGCCGCGGCAAAACTGGTTCGCACCGACGCGCCGGACGAATGGCAGCTCGACACGCGCCGCGTCGCCATCGCCGAGAGCCCGCTCGATTCGACCGGCGGACGCCTGTTGCTGATTCACGACATTACGGTCGCGCATGAGCTCAAAGCCGATGTCGAGCGCAACCAGCGTCTCGCGGCGATGGGCGAAATGGCCGCTTCGCTGGCGCACCAGTTGCGCACGCCGCTGGCCACCGCCTTGCTGTACAGCGCCAACCTGGCCCAGCCGGATCTTTCCGATGCGGCGCGCACGCGCTTCGCCGGCAAGGCCGCCGAGCAGCTGCGGCGCCTGGAGCGGCTGATCCAGGACGTGCTGCTGTTCGCGCGCGGCGAGAGCCTCGGCCGGGATATTATTCTGGTGGCATCGTTGCTGGCGGACGCGGCTCAGACGATGGAACCCTTGTGCCTTGAACGCAACGTCAGATTCTCCGTCACTTGCGCCGCTGCTGACTCTATAATCACGGGAAGCCGCAAAGCGCTCGGCGGTGCGCTCCTGAATCTGCTCGAGAACGCCTTGCAGGCCTGCGAAGGGCGCAGCGCGGCAGGCGCCGAGGTCAGCCTGAGCGCGACGCTTGCCGGGTCGCAGTTGCGCCTGAGCGTGCGCGACAGCGGCGCCGGCATCGCGCCCGAGGCGCAGGCAAGGATTTTCGAACCGTTCTTTACCACCCGCGGCCAGGGCACCGGGCTCGGCCTGGCGATTGCGCTCGGCGTCGCCCGCGCCCATGGCGGCGGCATAGAGATCAGCTCGGCGCCGGGGCAGGGGTCGGAATTCATCATGCTGCTGCCGGTCGCCAAGGCCGCGGCGAACGAAGCGAACGAACAGGCAACGAAAAAATAATGGCTCAAGGATTGCCGGTACTGGTCGTCGAAGACGACAGCAATTTGCGCGAAGCGGTCTGCGATACGCTCGAACTCGCCGGGCAGGCGGTGGTCTCGGCCGGCGGCGGCGAGGAAGCGCTCAGGCTGCTCGATGCGCAGGCCGTGGCGCTGGTGGTCAGCGACGTGCGCATGATGCCGATGGATGGCATCGCGCTGCTCAAGGAGATACGCAGCCGCCTGCCGCACTTGCCGGTCGTGCTGATGACCGCTTATGCCGATGTCGATCGGGCCGTCGAAGCGATGCGCTGCGGCGCCTGCGACTTCCTGCTCAAGCCTTTCGAACCGAAAGCGCTGCTCGAGCACGTGGCCCGCTATCGCCTGCCGGAAGCGCTCGATGAAGACCGCGTCGTGGCCAAGGATCCGGTCAGCCGCAATCTGTTTTCGCTGGCCGCGCGCGTCGCGCAGACCGACACGACGGTCCTCCTGGCCGGTGAGAGCGGCGTCGGCAAGGAAGTGGTCGCCCGCTACATCCATAACCATTCGGCGCGCCGCGCCGGCCCTTTCGTCGCCATCAATTGCGCGGCGATTCCCGACAACCTGCTCGAAGCGACGCTGTTCGGTTACGAAAAAGGCGCTTTTACCGGCGCCCAGCAGGCCCAGGCCGGCAAGTTCGAACAGGCGCAGAACGGCACGCTGCTGCTCGACGAAGTCACCGAGATGCCGCTCGGGCTGCAGGCCAAGCTCTTGCGCGTTCTGCAGGAGCGCGAAGTCGAGCGGGTCGGCGGCAAGAAACCGATCGCGCTCGACATCCGCATCATCGCGACTTCCAATCGTGATATCGCCGAAGCCGTGGCCAAGGGCGCTTTCCGCGAAGACGTCTATTACCGGCTCAATGTCTTCCCGCTCCTGATTCCGGCCTTGCGCCAGCGCTGCGAGGACATCGTCCCGCTGGCGCGGCAATTTCTCGCCGAGCACGGCGGCCGTTCGGGCCGCACCGGCCTGCACCTGTCGCCGGCGGCCGAAGCGGCATTGCGGGCCCATGCCTGGCCGGGCAACGTGCGCGAATTGGAAAACGTCATGCAGCGGGCGGTGATTTTTGCCGCCGGCGACCTCGTCGAAGTCGATGCCCTGCACCTGACGGTGTCGGCCTTGCCGGCCGCCAGCCCGAACTCGGCGATTATCGTCGCGGCCGCCGGACAGACGCCAGTCGCCCCGCTGCTGCCGAGCGGCGGGCAAAAGACCGACAATATGCGCGATCTCGAGCGCTTGCATATCCTCGAGACGCTGGCCGCGGTCGGCGGTTCGCGCAAGCTTGCCGGCGAACGCCTCGGGATGTCGGAACGAACCTTGCGGCACAAGCTCAAACAGTACCGTGACGACGGCTTGCTCAAGGATTGAAGGAAAGGGTTTATCTGGCGCGCTTTTTGCGTTATCTTGGCTAGGCGTGATTGGAGAAGCGAATGGACACCCAGGGCATTGATCAGATGTTAAGCGTACTGCGCGCCACGGCGACGCAGGCCAGTGGCCGTACGGCCGAGGCCCAGAGCCCGGCGGCGGGCGGCGCGGATTTCGCCCAGGTGCTGCAGAACACGATCGCCCAGGTCAATCAGACGCAGCAGGAAGCCGAAGGCCTGGCGGCAAAATTTGCCGCCGGCGAGAGCACCGACAATTTGCAGGACGTCATGATTTCGCTGCAGAAGGCCAATATCTCGTTCCAGGAAATGGTCCAGGTGCGCAACAAGCTGGTCACCGCCTACAATGACGTGATGAACATGCAGGTGTAGCGGCAGCACGCCAAGACGGATTCGAACAGTGGCGCCGATCGGGCGCCACTTTCGTTTCCGGGCCGGGATCTAGGTCATCCCGCTCTCGCGCGCCTTGCGTTCGCGCTCGACGCGCGTGATGTAGCGCTGTACCATGATCATCCGCTGCGTCGGCAAGCCGATGTATTCGCAGCCGACATGCACGAAGTGCGCGCCGCCGCGGTTGGTGACGTCAATCAAATTGCGTATGCCCAGGGTCGCGACCAGCAGGCCTTCATCGGGCAACTGCAATTTGCAATCGTGCAGCGTGTTGCCGCGATGGAAATATTCGGCCTGGTCGGGTGAGGCCATGAGGCCCATGCCGCCACCGCTGATGTCAAGGAGCGGAACGTCGATGACCAGCACGCTGCCGTCCTTGCGCCTGACGGTGATCGCGAGCATCAGCGGGTTGGCGATCGGCGTTGCCAGGCGAAAATATTCGCGGCGCTGCAGGCGCAACAAGGTTTCCGGCACGCTGCCGAGAAATGCCGGCCGCCCCTCGCTCTGCGTCGCCGACAGCTTGGGCAAACTGAACTGCACTTTCACCTTGTCGAGGATGGCCGTGAAAATCAGTTTGTCGGAGAGCAGGGCCTTGCGATTCATCTCCTCGTTGCTGCCCATGTCGAGAATGAACCGGCGATTCTCGGCGGCGAGGCCGATCATCGAGGTGAGCAGGAAGGAGTCGCCGTGATCGAAATGCACGGTGATCATCGCGCCTTTCTGAATCAGCGCGCGCAGCACCGCCAGGATTTCCGATTTCGAGTAGAGCAGGAACTGGCTGTAGTCGGCGGCTTGCTCAAGTTCAAACTGGGGACGCGATTTCTCCGGATCGGTTTGAACGTCAGTCTCTGCCATTTTGTTATCCTGATAGCCTTGTCACCAGCGAGTTTAAAGCAAATTGCGCGCAGGCGTAACCTTGATTCGCCAATATGACAGCGGCCTTATGCTAACGCTTGTCGAGGGTTGCCGGCAAGGCCGAGAGGACAGGGTTCGCGGTGGCCGTCTCGCCGCTTTCGAGGCGGTAGAGCCAGGCCAGGAGCTCCGATACGGCGATGTAGAGCTGCGGCGGAATGCGCTGATCGAGATCGACCTGCATCAGCAGCGAGACGAGTTCCGGCGACTCGTGCACATAAACGCCGTGTTCGCGTGCGCGCAGGATGATCTGCTCGGCGATCGCGCCGCGCCCCTTGGCGACCACCCGCGGTGCCGCGTCGGTCTGGCTGTAAGCGAGCGCGATAGCGCTCTTCAGCGGCTCATTGTCCCGTTTGGCCATCGGTCGTGTCGTCGCGCACCGCGTCAACGCCCATGGCCGCCAGCGTCAGGCCGGCGCTGTCGAGTTGGCCGCGCAGCGCCGCGCTGGCGCTGCGCAAGAGCGCGCGCGTAGCGGGGCTGTCGGCATGCATCGCCAGGTTGAGCTGATTGCCCTGCAGGCCGATCCGCGCGTCGATTTCGCCGAGCTTGGGCAGAACCAGGCGCAGGCGCGTCGACCAGTTCGCCGCCGTCTCGTCGCCATCCTGACGCTGGTGCGAGGCGTCCTCCTCGATTTCCCAGCGCATCTGCTGACCGGGCCAAATCTGTCCCTGCCAGGAAAAGTTTTGCGTGGCGAGGGCATCCAGCTGCTGCGCCACGACGCCTTGCGCTTGCGTGGCGACGGCTTGCTCCGGCGCGCGTGCCGCGCCGGTTTTGCTGGCATCGACGCTATTGCTCTGCAGCGCGTCGGCGGCAGCGCGTGGGCTGGCCGACGCTTCGGCCGCGCGCTCGGTGCTGGCCGCCGGCGCCGCCTTGGTCGCCGTCTGTTCCGCCGAAGTCGCCGGCGCTTTCAGGGCGGCCGGCGCATTCTGGTCTTCCGCGGCCGCGGCGCTGAAGGCCGCAGGCGAAGACAGTTTGCCCTGCGGTTCCTGCAGCAGCGCCGAGGTTGCCAGGCCGCCCTCGACCCATTTGGCCTGATGCGATTCGTAGAACATGCCGCTCTGCGTGATCGCCTGCTTGAGTAGCGGCGCGAGGTCCTGGGCCTGGCCGGGCGCCGCGCTGATCGGCTGATTGGCATTGAGCGCCAGCGTTGCCGGGCCGCCTTCGGCTTCGTTGGCGGCCGAGAAGAGCGTGCTGATCAGCTGGCCGGTGCGACTGAGCGTTGCCGTGGTCGACGCGGCGGCCGGCTGGCCGGCTTGCCCGCCATCCTGACGCGCGACGACGGCGAGCGCGAGCTTGCCGTCGTTCTCGGTGACCTGCAGTTCCAGGGCGTCGCCGCTCTTGGCGGAGAACGGCAGGGCGAGGGTGATGTTGCGCTGGTTGATCAGCGCCCGGTAAGTGCCGTTGGGCAGCAGGGACTGAATTTCCGCCATCACCTTCTGGCCGGCGACGAGCCCGGACAGCTTGTCGGAAATTTCCTGCGCGGGTGCGACTTGACGTAAGGCCGTATCGGCGGAGACCTGCATGCGGCTCGCTACGTCGGAGGGTATCATTTCAGGTCAGGGGATTGGGTATGCGCAAGAGCACGCGCAAGGCCTTCTGGCGCTCTTCGGTGAGGGTCTGGACTTGAACGTCGAGTTGCTGGCAATGTTCGATGATCCTTCTGGCGGAACTTTGCTCGGCAACCGGAAGCCTGGCGGCAAGGTCGGCCGGCAAATTCTTCGAGAGCGCGTCGCGCTCGGCGCCGATACGCAAGAGATCGTCCCATTCCTGCGCCTCGGCAGCGCTGGCCATGGCCTCGGAGAGCGCCTGAAATTTCTCCAGCCCGAGCAGCGCCTGGCTCATGCCGCCGTTTGTTGTTGTTGCTGGGCCGGAGCAATGCCTCGCCAGGCGGAATAAATCTCTTGGAGCAGGTGCGAGGCTTCGTCCAGAGCCTTCATGTCATTCTTCATGTTGGCATTGAGCAGGCGCAAGACCATGTAGTCGTACAGGGCCTCGAGCTTCAAGGCCAGGTCGCCGCCTTTTTCCAGATCAAGGCTGGCCTTGAGGCCGTTGCTGATGATGTCGATGGCCTTGGAGATGGCCAGCCCCTTTTCGGGGATTTCCTTGTGCTGCATGTGCAGGCGCGCCTTGGCGATGGCCACGTGGGCGCCTTCGAACATCATCAGGACGAGCCGATGCGGATCGGCCGTCGCCGCGATATCCGTGCTCACTTGCGTGTAGTTCGCGATGGGGTTGCGACTCATGCCAAACATTGGGATTGTCCTGAGTTATTTCGTGCTTGACGTGACGCCAGGCACGTTCGCCAGCTGCTGCGTGAGATAAGTGCTCGTGCTCTTCATGCCGGCGATCAGCGTATCGAGCGCGGTGAACTGCTTCGTATAGTTCGCCTGGATGACGGTCAGGCGATCGGACACTTCCTGCTCGCGCTGCGTGAGATTCTTGATCGTCGCATTGGCGCCGTCGGTCGCGGCGCTGATGCTGCCGGTCGTGCCGACGATCCCGTTCAGCGCGGTGTTGTAGGCGGCGCCGACGGCCGAGGCGAGGTTCGCGACGCCGGTCGGATCGGCGGCGATCGCCGCGCTCAGCTTGGTGCTGTCGAGACTGAGCGAACCGTCCTTGGCCAGTGAAACGCCGATGTCGGCCAGGTGCTGATAAGCCGATGTGCCGCCCGCCGTGGCGCTGAACACCAGGTTGCTGACCTGATTCTTGGCCGAGCGCAAGGTGCTGTTGCCTTGCAGCGCGCCGGCGGTCTTGGTCGTCGCATCGTACGCGTCCATCTGGGTCATCGTCGTGTTGGCGCTGTTGTAGGCCGTGATGAAGGCGTTCAGCGCAGTTGTCACGCTGGTGGTGCTGTCCTTGCTGACCGTCAGCGTCGTGGGCACATTGCTCGCGGTCTGCTTCAGGAGGTTCAGGGTGACGCCGTCGAGAACTCCCGAAACGCTGTTGGTGCTGCTCGTCGCGGCGATGCCGTTCAAGGTGAAGGCCGCATTCGTCGCCGCCTGCCCGCCTTGCGCCGCGTCTTGCGTCAGTGTTCCGGTGTTGGCCGCCGGGTCGTAGTCGAAGCCGGTGAGGCCGGAAAGCTGCATCACGTTGGACAGGCCGGTTGCGCTGCTGCTCATGACCAGCTGGGCGCCGTTCGTTCCTGCAACGATCGTCGCCGAGACGCCGATGTTCGCCGCGTTGATCGCGTCGCGCAGGCCGCCCAGCGTGTTGTTGCTGCTGTCGATCGTGATGGTCTTGCTGCGCGTGCTGTCGGCCGTATAAACGCCGCCCGACAGGGCGCCAAAGTCAATTTGCAAAGTCCCGGTCGCGATCGCCGTCGTGGCGCTGCCGCCGACATAGGCCGGCGTGACCAGCCGTTGACTCTGCGCCAGCGAGGTCACGGCCAGGCTGTAGGATCCGGCCACCGCGCCCGTACTCGCCGAAGCCGTGGCGATC
>CAIXAY010000281.1 GCA_903917505.1 uncultured beta proteobacterium
ATTGCGGCGTTGACCGTTTGCCCGATCTGCTTCGACTGCAGCAGCCTTTCCGGCGTGTTGATATCGCGCAATTGCTCGGCGTCCTCGAAGGTCTCGGCCTCGTCGGCGTCAAAATCGGTTGAGGTCGGCGCGCGCCGGCCCTTGGCGACGAGGTAGTTCTTGGCGGTATTGATGCCGATCCGGTAGAGCCAGGTATAAAAGGCGCTTTCGCCGCGAAACGAAGGCAGCGCGCGATAGGCCTTGATGAAGGCCTCCTGGGCGACATCCTCGACCTCGGCATGGTCGCGTATGAAACGTGACAGCAGACGTGCGAGCTTGCGCTGGTATTTCTCGACCAGCCGCTCGAAAGCTTTCTTGTCGCCTGCCTGTGCGCGCTCGACCAACTCCTGGTCAATTTCGCGTTCGTTCATACTTTACGAACTCCCTTTCCGACACGGTGTTTTGCTTTTCGCCGAAGTATAGCGCAACCGCCGATCAGGCGTGGTGACTGCGCATAAACTTTCGCCTTGAGACCATGCTGCTGCAATGGTTACGATGCAACCTTCCCGATGCCCTCACGTGCGCGTGGTATAGTACATCTTTATATTCGGGCTCGTCGCGTGGCACTCCGTTTCGACATTTTAGTGATTGGCAGCGGCCTGGCCGGCCAATCGGCGGCGCTTCGTCTGGCGCCATTCTGCAAGGTTGGCCTGATCAGCAAACGCGGACTCGAGGACAGCGCATCGGCTTGGGCGCAGGGCGGCATTGCCGCGGTGCTCGACAGCCAGGATTCGATCGAAGCGCACATCCGCGACACCTTGACGGCGGGTGCTTTTCTCAACGATCCGGCAGCGACGCGCTTTGTCATCGAAAATGGCCGCCATGCGATCGACTGGCTGATCGAACAGGGTGTCCCCTTCACCCGCGATGAGCGTGGTTATCACCTCACCCGCGAAGGTGGCCACAGCACGCGCCGCGTCATTCACGTCGCCGACGCGACCGGCTTCGCGGTGCAGGAGACCTTGACCGCCAAGGTTCGCCAGAACCCGAACATCACCGTCCTCGAACGCCACATCGGCATCGATTTGATCACCGGCGACAAGCTGGGGCTGGGCGAACGGCGCTGCTACGGCGCCTATGCGCTCGACAGCGACAGCGGCGAAGTAGTTACGGTCAGCGCTGCGCACACCCTGATCGCGACGGGCGGCGCCGGCAAGGTTTATCTCTACACGACCAATCCCGACACCTCGACCGGGGACGGCATCGCGATGGCCTGGCGCGCCGGCTGCGCGGTGGCTAACATGGAATTCATCCAGTTCCACCCGACTTGCCTCTATCACCCGCAGGCCAAGTCCTATCTGATTTCCGAAGCGGTGCGCGGCGAAGGCGGCCTGCTGCTCCTGCCCGACGGCACGCGCTTCATGCCGGGGCATGACGCGCGCGGCGAACTCGCGCCGCGCGACGTGGTGGCGCGAGCGATCGACTTCGAAATGAAGAAGCGCGGCCTCGACTGCGTTTATCTCGACATCTCGCACAAACCGGCGGAGTTTCTCCGGGAACATTTCCCCAACATATTGGCGCGCGGCCTGGAATTGGGCATCGACATCACCCGCGCGCCCATCCCCGTGGTTCCTGCCGCCCATTACACCTGCGGCGGCATCGTCACCGACCTGCGCGCGCGCACCGACATCGCGGGTTTGTATGCCGCGGGAGAAGCGTCCTGCAGCGGCTTGCATGGCGCCAACCGCCTGGCCAGCAACTCGCTGCTCGAATGCCTGGTGTTTTCCGAAGCGGCGGTCAAGGACATCCTGGCGCAGCCCGCGGTCAGCATGCCCGAACTGCCCGAATGGGATGCCAGCCGCGTATCCGACCCGGACGAAGAGATCGTCATCTCGCACAACTGGGACGAACTGCGCCGCTTCATGTGGGATTACGTCGGCATCGTGCGCACCACCAAGCGCCTGCAGCGCGCACAGCACCGGATTCGTCTGTTGACCAGGGAAATCGACGAGTATTACTCGAATTTCCGCGTCAGCCATGATCTCATCGAACTGCGCAATCTCGTGACCACTGCCGAGCTGATCGTTCGCTGTGCCTTGAAGCGGCGCGAAAGCCGCGGCCTGCATTTTAGCCGCGACTATCCCGAGCTGCTCACCAAGGCGAAGAACACCGTGATCAGGAAGCCGTTCCCGCGCCTTCCTTAGGCGGGTCGCGCCAGCGCAGCCACAGCCGCAGCAAGCGAAACTGTTCGGCGGGCATCTGGTCGGGCAGCAGCACGAGGCTCGTCACCCGCCTGGCTTCGCCGAGGCGCAGCCGCAACACGATCAATTGGCTGAATATGGTGCTTTCCGGCTGCGGGTCGAGCGTCAGCCACGCGCCGTCGGCCAGCCGTCCATCGAGCCGGTCCGGTGCCCATAAACGCAGTTCGACGATCGGCGCAGCGCGCAATGCGTAGCCCAGCGACAGAGCGATGGCGAGCAGCAGGACGGCGCGCAACGCCCACGGCCAGGGCAGCGGCAGGACGCAGCCGACAGCCAGCGCATGCGCGAGGATGGGCAGGACAAGGAAAAGACGCGAGCGCTGCAGTTCGATTGAAATCGGGAACCGCAACGCTCGCACCGTCTGGCTAGACTCGCTTGACGACGACGGTGGCGTTGGTGCCGCCGAAGCCGAAGGAGTTCGAGATGGCGGCGTCGATCTTCATTTTGCGCGCTTCGTTGGCGCAGTAATCGAGATCGCAGGCCTCGTCCTGATTGAAGATGTTGATCGTCGGCGGCGAAATCTGGTGATAGACGGCGAGCGTCGTCAGCACCGCCTCGATGCCGCCGGCCGCGCCGAGCAGATGCCCGGTCATCGATTTCGTCGAATTGACGACGAGATTCTTCGCATGATCGCCGAACGCGCGCTTGACGGCGATCGTCTCGGCCTTGTCGCCGAGCGGCGTCGAGGTGCCGTGCGCATTCAGGTACTGGACGTCCTGCAGATTGACCTGGGCGTTGCGCAGCGCGTTGGTCATGCAGCGCGCCGCGCCTTCGCCGTCGTCGCAGGGCGCGGTCATGTGGTTGGCGTCGGCGCTCATGCCGAAGCCGGCCAGTTCGCCGTAGATGCGCGCGCCGCGCGCCTTGGCGTGTTCATACTCCTCAAGCACGACGACACCGGCACCTTCGGAGAGCACGAAGCCGTCGCGGTCCTTGTCCCACGGACGGCTCGCCGTTTTCGGGTCGTCGTTGCGCGTCGACAGCGCGCGCGCCGCGCAGAAGCCGCCGACGCCGAGTGGGGAGGTGCAGCATTCAGCACCGCCGGCGATCATGACGTCGGCATCGCCGTATTCAATCAGGCGGCCGGCGTCGCCGATGCTGTGCGTGCCGGTCGAGCAGGCGCTGACCAGCGCGATGTTCGGGCCCTTGTAGCCGTACATGATCGACA
>CAIXAY010000282.1 GCA_903917505.1 uncultured beta proteobacterium
AAGACCAAGAAGAAGCGCTAGTGGACCGGTGCCTACCGAGGTGAAACAGGACGTGGCGCCTTATCGTTTGGCGGCCGCAGTGACGGGCACCGGCCCCGACCTGCTGCTGATCCACGGCGGCGCCGGCTCGCGCAATCACTGGTTGCGTAATGTCGATGCGCTGTCACGCCACTTCCGCGTTTTTGCCCTCGATCTTCCAGGCTTCGGCCTATCGCCCGACGTGCCGGGGGAGCATGGGGCCGAGGCCTACATCGAGCTGTTGGATGAATCGCTGGCCGGACTGGGGCTGTCGGGCGAGCCGTTGAATCTTGTCGGTTTTTCCTTCGGCGGGGCCGTCGCCGCCGCCCTCGCGGTCAAGCTGGGCGGGCGTGTTGCCAAACTCAGCCTGATCGGACCGGCGGGTTTCAAGCGGGCTCCCGGACATGTGCTCAATATCCGCAACCTGCGAGCCAAGTACAAGACCGCCGAAGAATACAAGGCCGCGGTGCGCCACAATCTGGGCCTGATGATGCTCTGGTCGCCCGACGCGATGACCGACGAGGCGGTTGCCCTGCATCACGAGAACGTCGTGCATACGCGCTTCGACAGCCGTATCCTGAGCCAGCGCCATAGCATGCCGGGCGAGCTTGCCCGGTTGCGTTGCAGGACGCAGATTCTTTACGGGGAGCATGACTGCCTGGCGCTGCCTTCGGTTGTCGCGCGCATCGATGCATGCTTCGAGGTAATGCCGACGGCCACGATCGAGATCATCCCGGCGGCGGGGCATTGGGCGCAGTTTGAAAATGCTGCCGCCACCAATCGCGCGCTGCTGTCCTTCCTGCTAGCAAGCTAGCGTGCTCTGAACTCGCGGTACAAGCGCTCGAGCTCTGCCGTTGCCTCCAGCATGACGAAGTGGCCGACGTTGTCTACGACGACCAGGCGCGCACCGGCGATTGCCGCCGCGAGTTCCTTGCCCGCTGCCGGGGGCGCGACGGGATCCTCGGCACCGCAGATGATCAGCGTCGGCGCCTGCACCGAACCGGTGTAGGAAAAAATGTTTTCCGCCACCATCATTTCCCATGCGCAGTGGTACGCGGACGGACTGATGCCCTGCATGACGCGGGACGCCTCGGCGACCACCTCGGGCCGGACGTTCTTTGCCAGGATGCCGCGGCTGCGCGAACGCGCGAATTCGACCGGACCCAGGCTATCGTAGTCCTTCAGTCTGGCTACGCGCACGGCTTCGCGTTCCTCAGGCGGCATCCTGCCGAAGCCCAGCACCGGATGGATCAGACACAGGCTTGCTATGCGCTCAGGCTCCAGACTCGCCAGGCGCACCGCAATCAATGCACCGAGCGAATGGCCGAGGACGTGCAGGGGACCAGCGCCGGGTTCGAGCTGCTGCAAGAGCCCGGACAGCGGCCGGACATAGTCGTCGACCGATGGCTTGTCTCGCAAACCCAATTCCGAACCGCCGTAGCCGGGCAAATCCGGAGCGATCAGCCGCGCATCCTTTGCCAACCCGGCGAGCTGCGGCGTCCAGGATTCCGATGAGCCGCCGATGCCATGAATCAAGAGCATTGCGGTGCCCGAGCCGCTTTCCCGATAGCTGACCACAGCGCCCGCGACCGTTGTCTGCTGCAACCTCGCAGCCGGATTGATGGTTGTCATGCTGGTCTCCTTGCCGAATCGCGCAATGACTCAGGCATACAACTCGAAAACCCGCCTTGCCAGCGCGGTCTTGAGTATTTCCTCCGGTCCTTCGGTGATCATCATGCTGCGCTGATCGCGCCAGAATTTCTCTATCGGCAGGTCGAGCGTCAGTCCGATGCCGCCATGTATCTGCATGCAACGGTCTGCGGCTTCGAACGACAGGCGATCGCCGCGCATCTTGACGATGTAGGCGTCATAGCGTACTTCGTCGCCGCGATCGTATTTCCATGCGGCTTGGTACACCATCAGGCGCAGGGCCTGCAATTCGACGTAGGAATCGACCAGCATCCACTGGATAGCCTGGCGATCTGCCAACGGGCGGCCGAAGGTGACGCGCTGCTTGGCGTATTGTGCGCCCAGCTCGAGGCAGCGCTCGATGACACCCAGCGCACGAGAACCATGACGGATGCGGCCGGCATTGATCCACTGCTGGCCGATCTTGAAGCCGTCGCCCTCGCGGCCGATCATCTTCCACGCCGGCACGCGCACATTGTCGAAGGCGATCTCGCACGGCTCGTCATCCATCATGGTCTGCTGGATGCGCATGATCTTGACGCCGGGCGTGTCCATGTCGACCAGGAAAGTCGAAATGCCGCCATGAGATCCCTTCGCTTTATCGGTCAGTGCGACCACCAGAGCAAAGTCGGATTTCTGCGCACCGGTGATGAAGCGCTTGTAGCCGTTGATCACATAATCATCGCCGTCACGCACGGCGGTCGTGCGCATCGCCGCCGGGTCGCCGCCAGCATCCGGTTCGGTCTGCGCAAAGCACTCGATTTTTTCGCCGCGAATAACCGGCAGCAGGTAATCCTGCTGCTGCCGCTCATCGAGCAGAAACAGCGGCGGGCTGGGTTCGGGGCCGAAGATTTGCGGCTTGCGCGTGGGCAGCGCGATGGTGCGTCCCATCTGCTCCCAGACGACGGCATGCGCCAGCATCCCCAGGCCCTGGCCCCCGTATTCGACCGGGGTCGCGAAATGCCACAGGCCCATCGCCCGGGTCTTCTCGCTCAAGCTCTTGAAGATCTCCGGCTTCATGTCCGGGCCCTCGTAGGCTTCGCGCTCGATGGGAATGATCTCCTTGTCGACGAAATGACGCAGCTGGGTCTGCAGCAGTCTCAGCTCTTCCGGTAGCTCGAAGTCCATGTCTCCCCCCTGGTATCTACTTGCCGATGTATTCGCGGAAAAAAGTCGACATCGCCGGCGAAATATTGGTGAGCTCGGCGATGACGCGCTCGCCTTGATGGCCGATGATGAAGCGCGGCTCGGTCAGCACCACTTTCTTGTATTGCGCGACGAACTCCTGGTCGCGGCCGAGCTTTTCGAAGGCGACGCGCATTTCGTCGACCGCGGCCTGAGGTGCTGTCGGCGGCATGAACACGGTGCGATACATGCTGTCCATGATGCGGGTCATCAGTTGCAACGCCTGCCATTTCTGGCCGCTGGGCATCGCGTTCTTGCCATATACGTCCTTATACACTTCGAGAAAAGTCGGAATGTCGGGAATGTCGGAATTGCGGCCCGGCTGGCCATCGGCGCGGTCATATTGCAACAGCGGCATGGCGATGCCGCGATCGACCAGGTTGGGCTTGACCGATGTGAAGTAGCCCGGCAACGAATTGGAGGACAGCTGTATGTCGCCTTGCAGGAGTGCTAAGTCGATGTCGCGCAAGCCCTTGTAGCCGGGAATGGTTTCGTATTTTGCGCCGAGCAGATCGAGCGCCAGTCGCTGGCGCACCGTGCCGTGATTGGTCGGTCCAAGGGCGCCGGCGCGGAATAGCTGCGCTTTGGCGATG
>CAIXAY010000283.1 GCA_903917505.1 uncultured beta proteobacterium
CGCATGCTCGGCGGCGTCGAAATCACCGCGATCAGCCGTCAGCACGCCCGGGAAATGCTGAGCATTTCCTGAAAAGCTATGCGAGGGGTATTAATTGCGCTGGCGCATCGCCGGCGTCTGGCCTATGCTAGAGCGTGTAGCTAGGCGTAAGCCCCTCCATGTCGATACTGGTCACTGCAAGTACCTCGCTGCCGCCGGTCATTGGGCGCCTTGCGCGTTCCGGCGGGTCCGCGGCAGCGGAATCGGGCACGAATTCTTCGAGCTCATCGAGCGCGAAGCCCGGCCAGCTTTCGGCTGCGGCGCAACAGCAAGTTGCGCAGCTCAAGGAAATCGATCGCAAGGTGCGCGCGCACGAACAGGCGCACATGGCCGTCGGCGGCGATCTCATCCGCGGCGGCGTCTCGTACAAATATCAGACCGGGCCGGACAATCAACGCTATGCCGTCGGCGGCGATGTCCTGATCGATGCCTCGCCGGCTGCCACGCCCGACAAGACCATAAGCAAGGCGGAACGGATTCGCGCCGCGGCATTGGCGCCGGTCGATCCGTCGGCCCAGGACGAAAGCGTTGCCGCGCTGGCCAGCAGCATGGCGGCCGAGGCGCGTGCCGAACTCTCCGTGCAGCAGCGGCAGCAAGCCGCGGCGGCGCTTGCCTCGGGCGCTACGCAAGCGAACGCCGGTCAAGGCGGCGCCAGCCTCTACAGCGGCGTCGCGCAAAGCGCCGTGACCGGCAATCAGCTCGGCGCGCTGCTCGATTCCTTCGCCTGAGCGCTCGTCCGGATCAGGGTTTCGGGGATTTGTTCCGGTGCGGGCAGTCGACCTTGGTGCATTCGCTATAGAGGTAGAGCGCATGTTCCTGGATGGCGAAACCGCGGTCCTTGGCGATTTTCTTCTGCCGGCGCTCGATTTCTTCGTCATAAAATTCCTCGACGCGAGCGCAGTTGATGCACACCAGGTGGTCGTGATGTTGCCCGGCCTTGATCTCGAACACCGATTTGCCTGATTCGAAGTGGTGGCGTTCGAGCAGGCCGGCCTGCTCGAACTGCGTCAGCACGCGATAGACCGTGGCCAGGCCGATGTCCATGTTCTCGTTGAGCAGCAGGCGATAGACGTCATCGGCGGTGAGGTGGCGCACCTCGGCCTTTTCGAAAAGCTCGAGGATCTTCAGGCGCGGGAAAGTGGCTTTCAGGCCGATGCGCTGCAGGTCGGTTGATTTGCTCATGGTCAGGCTCGATCAGCGGCGAAAGGCGGCATCCCTTTTCGGTTATGATATGCGGCATGATACGACTTTGAGAACCCGGCCAGGGCCGGAGTTCTGTCGCCCAGCACATTTTCGACCATTTGCATGGAAATGCTCCAAGTATGACTCTTTCCCGACTTGCCCGCACGGCTCTGCTGCTCGCCGCTCTTGCCGGGTGCACCACGGTGCCGCGCATCGTCAATGAATACAAGATTGACGTCCAGCAGGGCAACGTGCTGACCCAGGACATGGTGTCGCAACTCAGACCCGGCCTGACCAAGGACCAGGTGCGCTTTGTCCTGGGCACGCCGGTATTGATGGACATGTTCCACGCCAACCGCTGGGATTATGTTTATCGGCTGCAGAAAGGCAACGGCCAGGTCGAGATGCGGAAGTTCTCGACCTTTTTCGACGCCAGCGACAAGCTGATCCGGGTCGCCGGCGACGTAGATGCCGCGCAGGCCGGTGACGCTGCCGCGCTTCCCGACAGCAAGACCCGCGAGATCGACCTCGGGTCGATTGCGCCTGATGCCGCTGCGCCGCCGATGCAGGAGAAAGGCTTTTTTGGCCGGATGATGGAAAGCGTGGGATTCTGACATGGACGCACTCAAGATTGCGATTGTCGGCGCCGGCGGCCGCATGGGCCGGATGATCATCGAATCGGCCTTGAACGACGGCCAGGCG
>CAIXAY010000284.1 GCA_903917505.1 uncultured beta proteobacterium
ATGTCATGCATCATGCCGACGCCGTCGGTGTTGTCGCCGAGGATGCCCTCGCGCGAAAAAGCCAGCGTATTGACCGCGCCGGCGAGTTCGGCGCGCGGCGTGCGCGTCCTGGCCAGGCGGAAGGCTTCCTCCTTGAAGGGCACGGTCACGTTGGCGCCGCGCCCGCCCGAATCGATGAAGCGGCGCACCGTCGCGACGAAATCGTCGAGCGGTGCGAGGACGGCCTCGTAGCTCATGTCCTCGCCGGTCTGGCGGGCGAAGGCGGCGTGGATGGTCGGCGACTTGCTGTGGCCTATGGGGTTGCCGAATACGCAGTAACGATCAGTCATCTGTTCCTTGATCAACGTGGTTTGGTCTCAAGCTGGTTGCTGCTGGTAAAGTTCCACACGCGCGTAATCTCGATGATGTCGGTGTCGCGCAGGATATCGACCGGGAAAGCCGCATAGGGGGAAGCCATCTGCACGATGCGCCGGGCGGCGTCGTCGAGAATCTTGTGGCCGGACGAACGGTTGATTTCGACGCGATCGACGCTGCCGTCGCTCTTGATCCGGACCGACAGCATCAGGTTGCCGTAAAGCTTGCCTTTGGCTGCTTCCGGGTAGTTGAGCGTGCCGATGCGCTCGATCTTGATCCGCCAGTCTTCCATGTACTGGGCGAAGCGGTACTCTTCGGCGCGCGTGCCGAGGTTCTTGACGCGCGGCCGCTTGTTGTACTCGTCGGTGTCGCGGGCGATCTCGCCCTCGAGGCGCGCCATCTCCAGCGCGTGGTAGGCCAGTTCGCGGCCGCTGACGGCCGGTTCGGCCGGCGCTTGCGGCTCGATCTTGGCGACCACCGGTGCCTCGCTGCGGGCCAATGCCAGCAGGCGCTGCTGCTCGATTTCCAGGGCCTTGACGCGTTTTTGCGCCTGTTCGAGCTCGCGCCCGGCCTGCTGCCTGGCCGATGGCGGCAGCGGCGTTTTCGTCCGGCGGTTCTGCTCGCTGTTGCCGCCGCCGTCGAGATTGGCTTGCGCCAGCGCCTGCGCGTCGGTCGGCTTGTGCGCCGATTTGCTGTTGACCAGGATGATGTCGAGCGCCTTGTCCGTGAAGGCGCGCGAGGCATCGGGAAACTCGAAGTGCAGGGTGAGTACGACGGCGTGGATGAACAGGGAAACCCCGAGCGCAATCCGCAGATTGCGATCGGGCCCGGGTGCCGCCCAGCGCTGGACCAGTACCGCGCTCAATTCAGTCGATCGCCTCCGCAAGGTCGTCGCTCGAATTTTCAGGCTCTACCGGTTCAAGATCAAGTGTTTCAAGATAGCGGCAATCGAGCGAGAGCGTCAGGTAGTCGATCGCCCCGATCGCCAGGCGGATGCGCTGGCCGGGTTTGAGTTCGGGCGCCGATGCGATGCGTTCGAGCAGCGGCAGATGGTCGAGCTTGGCCAGGTTGTCGCGCCGTATCGTCGCGTCCAGCGTCTGCCTGCCCTCCTGGCGCAGCCAGCGCAGGCACCAGTAACGTTCCATGGCGCGCTGGAAATCGGCGTAGGCCGCGTAGCACAGCTCGAAATCGCGCAGCGCGGCGAACAGCGCATCCGACCTGGCCTTGAAGTGCGGCGTGTCGCCATTGAGGCAGGCGATCAGCTGCCACTGGTTGAGCAGGTCGACATAACGGCGCAGCGGCGACGACGACCAGGCGTACTGCGCGACGCCCAGGCCCTCGTGCGGCAGCGGTGACGTTGTCATGCGCACCTTGCCGCCGATCTGGGCGCGATAAATCGCCGGCACGCCGCGTTCGGCGAGCAGGCCGCCCCAGGTGCTGTTGGCGATGATCATCAATTCGGCGACCAGCTTGTCGAGCGGGCTGCCGCGCCGGCGCTCGGAAATCGCCACGCGGCAGTGCTCGGGGTCGGCCAGGTCGCCTTCGATGGCGAAGTTGTAGTCGTTGTTGCCCTGCATGGCCGAGGCCTTGCCGCGCCGGCCTTCGCAGGCGTTGGCCAGTTGCCACAAGGTTTTCAGCTCGGCGCTGAAAGGGAAGTCAGCCAATCCCGCCGCCAGCGTCTGTTCGTTGAACAGCGGTTCGATGTCGTGATGGCGCAGGTTGGCGACGATGCTGACCATTTCGACGCGCGATTCGTGCGCCGTGACCTCGAACTCGGGGGTCACCGTCAGGTAAAGCGAGAGTGCCGGGCAGTTGCGGCCGGCGGCCAGCGTGTAATGCTCGACCGCGGCTTCGGGCAGCATGGTGATCTTGCGCCCCGGCATGTAGACCGTCGACAGCCGCTCGCGCGCCATCGCGTCGAGTTCCGAGCCCGGCGCAATGACCAGGCCCGGCGCGGCGATATGGATGCCGACGCGCCAGCCGATGCCGGGCAGGGCCTGCAGCGAGAACGCGTCGTCGATCTCGGTGGTCGCCGCGTCGTCGATCGAGAAAGCCTGCGCCTCGGCCTGCGCCAGGCCGCTCGGTGGCGCGGGCAGCGCGGCCGGCGGGAAGTCGGTGCCGCGCGGGAAATAGTCGAGCAGGAAGCGCTGCAGGTGGTAATCGTAGGCCGAAGCGATCGCCCCGCATTTTTCCAGCAGGTGCGGCGCCGACAGGCCGGTTTCGGCGCAGGCCGCTTCGAGTGCGCGGGTCTCGTAGCGGTTGCGGTCGGGCTTGTAGAGCAATTGATTGAGCAGCGCCGGCTGGGCGAATTCGGGCGGCAGCGTGTGCGCCTTGAGTTCGGCTACCATGCGCGCGATGGCCAGCGCCTGCTGCTTCTTCTTTTCGAGGCCGGCGAGCGCGGCCGTAAGAATGTCGGCCGGCGCTTTGCGGAAACGCCCGCGGCTCTTGCGATGGAAATAGATCGGCTTGGCCTGCAGGGCGAGCAGCAGGGCGGTCGCCTCGACCGCCGTCGCCTTGTGGCCGGCGCCGCCGAAATAGTCGTTGGCGAAATCGGCGAAAGAAAATTCGCTCTCGCCGGCACATTCCCAAAGGAACTCGGTTTCGATTCCGGCGGCGAGGGTCTCGGCCAGGTTCAGCAAATCGCCGGGCGAAGGTTCCTGGAAACGCAAAAGGACATTCGCCGCCTTGATCTTGGCGCGCTTGCCGGAGACCATCTCGAGCTGCAATGACGTGTCGTTGTCAGTCAGGATGGTGGCGGTTTTGAAGGCGCCGTCTTCTTCAAAGAGAACATGCATCGGCCCGATTATAACCCGCAATATTCAATGAGTTCGGGCAGCAAATCGGCAAATCGCGTGAAGCTGTGATCGCCGCCTTCGAGGACCCGCTGCCGGCAGCCGGCGTAGCGGGCGACGGCCTTGCGGTAGTCGAGCACCTCGTCGCCGGTCTCGACCAGCAGGAGATAGCGCTCGGGCCGCACGCTCTCCACCTCGAGGCCGCGCAACTGGGCGATATGGTCGGCGGTGAAATCGAAGGCCTGTCCGGTATGCAGGTTCGTCTGTATGCCAATGTACTTGTTGAGCGAGAGCGGGGCGACGACCGCCGGGTTGATCAGCACGGCGCGCAGGTCGTGCCGTTCGGCGAGCCAGGTGGCGTAATAGCCGCCGAGCGAACTGCCGACCACGGTCAGCGGCCCGGCGTGCGCGGCGATGATCGCCTGCGCCTGGGCGATCGCCTCGAGCGGGACATGCGACAGCGCCGGGCAGAAGAAGCGCTCGGCCTGGCCGCGCGCCTGCAGCGTCGCGGCGAGCAGCCGCGATTTGGCCGATGCCGGCGACGAGCAGAAGCCGTGCAGATAAAGGATGCCGGCGCTCATCCGGCGGTCCAGGCGATCAGGTCGAATTGCCAGGTAGCCAGGACGACGATGCCGAAAGCGATGCGGTACCAGGCGAAGGGGACGAAATCGTGATTGGAGATGTAGCGCAGCAACCAGCGCACGCAGAGAAAAGCCGAAGCGAAGGCGGCGACGGCGCCGACCACCCACATGCCGATGTCGTCAAAGGAAAGCAGCGCGCGTTCCTTGTAAAGGCTGTAAAAGGTCGCAGCAAGAAGTGTCGGAATCGACAGGAAGAAGGAAAACTCGGTCGCCGCCTTGCGCGACAGGCCGAGGAACAAGCCGCCGATGATCGTCGCACCCGAGCGCGAGGTCCCCGGAATCAGGGCCAGCGTTTGCGCCAGGCCGATCTTGAATGCATCGGCCGGCGTTATTTCGTCCACGCTCAGCACGCGAACGGTGTGTTTGCGCCGTTCGGCCCACAGGATGAAGAAGGCGCCGACGATGAAGGCGAGCGCCACCGGGACCGGCTTGAAAAGATGGGCCTCGATGCCTTTCTTGAACAACAGGCCGAGCGCGGCCAGCGGCGTGAAGGCGATGGCGAGATTCAATACCAGGCGGGTGGCCAGCCGCTCGCGGCCGAAGCCGCGCAGCACGTTGGCGATGCGCCGCCGGTACTCCCAGCACAGCGCCAGGATGGCGCCCGACTGGATGACGATCTCGAACAGCTTGCCGCGCTCGTCGTTGAAATCGAGCAAAGCGCCGGCGAGGATCAGGTGCCCGGTCGATGACACCGGCAGGAATTCGGTCAGGCCTTCGACGACTCCGAGAATCAGAGCCTTGAGCAGGAGGAGAAGATCCACGGCGCGCGTCCGGAAAAAAGCAGCATTCTAACAGGGGCGCCGCGCAAGTCGTGCGCCGGCCGGCGCTGATCCCAGGCGGTGCTCAGCGCGGTACGGCCAGCGGCACGGGCGTGCTCAACTCGGATAGTGCGCGAAGTCCTGTCCGGTGGTCGCCAGCACGCCGAGCCAGGCCGGGCTGTTGAGGTCGAGCCGTTTTTTGTGCGCGGTCAGGAGTTCGATCGGCACATGGGTGAAGATGTCGTGCTGCTGGCCGATGACCAGGCCGGTCTTGCCGGCCATCGCCGCATGCACGGCGTTGCGTGCATAGAAATCGCAGAGGACGGCGTCCTCGGCGCCGGCCGGAACGCTGCGGATCAGATAGCTCGGATCGAAATAGCGCAGCGCGAAGGGCAGGTCCTCGGCCTTGAGGTAGGATTCGATGCGCTCGCGCAGGAAGGGGCCGATGTCCTTGAATTTGCGGTTGCCCGAGGCATCGAATTGCTCTTCGCCGCCGCTCATCAGGTGCTGGCCGGCGCCCTCGGCAACGAGAATGACCGCGTGCGCGCGGCTTTGCACGCGCTGCTTCAAGGCGGCGAGGAAACCGTTGTCGCCGTCGAGCGCGAAAGCCACTTCCGGCACCAGCGTGAAATTGACGTCCTGGCTGGCGATGGTGGCGCCGGCGGCGATGAAGCCGGCATGGCGGCCCATGATCTTGACCAGCGCGATGCCGTTATGCACGCTGTGCGCTTCGGTGTGCGCGCAATCGATCGCCTTGGCCGCTTCCTCGACGGCGGTGAGGTAGCCGAAGGTGCGCGAGACGAAGGCGACGTCGTTGTCGATGGTCTTCGGGACGCCGACGACGGCCAGCGCGTGGCCGCGCCGCTTGGCTTCCTGGAAGATCTCCGCGCCGCCGCGCTGGGTGCCGTCGCCGCCGACGACGAAGAGAATGTCGATCTTGCGGCGGATCAGGTTGTCGACGGCGACGCTGACATCGACCGGCCCGCGCGAAGTCTTGAGCGCGGTGCCGCCTTCCTTGTGGATGTCTTCGACGAAAGCGGGGGTGAGCGGAATCGGCTCGGAGCCGCGCCACGGATCGAGGCCCTGGTAGCCTTCGACGAAGCCGAGCACTTCGCGCACGCCGTAGCCGTGATGCAGTTGCAGATAGAGCGAGCGGATGACGTTGTTGAGCCCCGGGCAGAGGCCGCCGCAGGTGACGATGCCGGCGCGTGTTTTCTTCGGATCGAAGAACAGGCGCTCGCGCGGGCCGGCGACCTCGAACAGCATTTCCTCGGACGGTGGCGCCTCGGGATCGACGATGACATTGAACACGACGCGCGCCTTGTCGCTGATGTGGAAAGGAAGCGGCGACGGGAAACGCGCTTCGCCAAGGCTGGTGATATTCATGTTGGGCATTTTATTCTACGGGGATAGAGGCGATGCGTCAGTATCCACGACGCCGGGCCGCCGGTCAAACCGTGGCGCGAACATCGATGCCCGGCTGCGGTAAAATTGCGCCCCATGAAAACGATGAAATACCTTGGCGCGGCCTTCGCCATGGCGGCGCTCTCCGGTGCGGCGCTGGCCGAATGGGTCGAGATCGAAAAGTTCGAAGACGGCATGCGTGTCTTCGCCGACGCGGCGACGGCGCAGCGCAGCGGCGACACGGCGCAGCTCCAGCATCTCGTGCGCTGGCTTGAGCCGCAGCTCGAACCCGGCCTGCCGCCCTACCTGTCGACGCGGGTGCTCGCCGCTTACGACTGTGCTGGCAAGCAGGAACGCTATCTTGCGTCCACCTCGTACGCCGGCGCGATGGGCAGCGGCGCGACGATCGTCGCGGACGACAACGAGGCGCCCGACTGGTACTCGATCTCGGCGTCGTCGATGGAAGAGAAACTCTGGAAAATCGCTTGCGCGAAAGCGCCTTGAACTTATTGCCGCGCGGCCCGCACCGCAACCGGTTTCGCGCACGCGGAACCGTCCGGCAGGACGCAGTAGCCGGCGCCGGTGGCAAGAACGGCCTCAAGTCGCTCGGCGACGGCGGCCGGACTCATCCAGCTCACCGGGCTGATCCCGGCAAACGGTCCGATGCCGGCCAGCGCGTTGTTTACCGCCGCAGCGCAAAACAGCGGCGCGGCGGCGTCGGCGACCGGCAGCCGTGCCGCGATGGCGGCAAGTTCGGCTTGCGGCAGCGTGAAGCGAAAACTCTGAATGCGTTGGCCATCAGCCATCTGGTAGCCGACGTAGTCGTTCAGCGTCGGCCGTTTCCAGCCTTTGGCCTGCGCGCGGATGAAGCGGTAGCTGCCGGCCGGGTCGCTGAGCCGCCTGCCGACGAAGATGCCGGCGTGGTTGCCGATGCCGCTGTTGTTATTGACGACGATGACAAGCTCGTCGTCGCGCGGTTCCTGCAGGTGCGTCGCCGGCATTTCGCCGCCGGCGAGATCGTTATCCACCGCGGGATCGAGCTCGACCGCGAGCGGCAAGGTGCCGGCGCAGGCGGCGAGCAGGACGATGCACAAGGCGGCGGAATAATTCCTTGCCGATAGAAACACCGAGTCCGATCGCATGGGTGACGTACCGGTCAATTATCAAGGCGTCATTCCGGCGCGAGCCGGAATCCAGCGGCGCATGGGACCCCGGCTTTCGCCGGGGTGACTGTCAAGCCAAGCTTTGCCCCGACGCCCGATCAGCCAATCTTGAAGGACAGGGACGCCGAAGCCGAGTTGAGCGCGACGCTGATCGGCTGCTGGTGCGCGGCCGGGCCCCACAGCTGGCGCGGGCCGGGCGAGGCGAACAGGTCGCTGGCGGCCCAATCGGCGCGGCGTGAAGCGAAGTAGGCCATCGCCGGCGCATCCATCTTGACCAGCGCTTTCTCGATCACGAACTCGTTGTGCCCGTGCCGGCGCTCGATGTTGAGCAGGCCGGTGAGCGGAATGGCCTGCGGCGTACCGCCGTCGGTCAATCCGGTCACCGTCGCCATGTAACCGGTGCGGCCGTCGAGAATGAGCGAGCCGGCGGTGAGCCCCAGGTTGTAGGTGTAGGCGGCGTCGAACAGCGTCGGCGCCCCGCAGCGGCCCTCGTAACCGAGGAAATGGGTGTGCGAGCTGAACGGCGCGTCGGCGTTGAGCTGGGCGACGCGCGCCTTGACCATGTCGACCAGCAGGCGCTCGGTCGGGATCAGCGACACCTGCAGGTTGCCGTGCGAGTCGCGGTCGGCGAGCAGCATGTTGACGATGAAGTCGGGCAGCGAGGTGAGCAGCCGCGCGTTGTCGTCGGAGAGCTTGCTCTGGATGAAGATCGCTTTGGCGAGCGTGTGCAGCGAAGCGAATTCGGCGGCGTGCTGGGCGATCGCGTCGTTGAGCTCGGCGATCAGCGCGCTCATCTCCGGAATGAACTCGATCAGCCCTTCGGGAATCAGCACGGCGCCGTGATAGATGCCCTTGGCGGCGCGCGCCACCACGACCTTGGCGATGTCGTCGACGATGGCCGCGAGCGAGTGCTTGTGCGCCGCGACTTCCTCGGAGATGATGGTCACGGCCGGCTTGGTCTGCAGCGCGACCTCGAGCGTGACGTGCGAAGCCGAGCGGCCCATCAGCTTGATGAAGTGCCAGTACTTGAGCGAGCTCTTGGTGTCCTGCAGGACGTTGCCGACCATTTCGCTGTAGATCCTGGTCGCCGTGTCGAAGCCGAAGGAGATCGGCAGCAGGCCTTCGATCTGCAGGTCGCCGTCTATCGTCTTGGGAACGCCGATCACCTGCACGCCCGAGCCGTCGGCCTTGACGTCCTTGAACAGGTATTCGGCGAGCACCGCGGCGTTGGTGTTCGAGTCGTCGCCGCCGATCACGACGATGGCGTCGAGCTTGTGCCTGGCGCAGGTCGCCTTGACGCGTTCGAATTGCTGGTCGGTCTTGATCTTGGTGCGGTCGGTGCCGAGAAAATCGAAGCCGCCGGTGTTGATGATGCGCGCGATGTCGGCGTCGTGGATTTCGAAGAGATCGCCCATCAGCAAGCCCTTCGGGCCGGATTTGACGCCGAGCAGGGTGTTGCCCTTGCCGAGCACGCGCTGGATGCCGCACACGACGTTGTGGCCGCCGGCCGCCGGGCCGCCCGAGAACAGCACGGCGACGCGCTTGCCCTGCGCCGACTTCGGATTGACCCCGGCCGAAGCGAGCACGACGTTGCCCGAGGCCTGCACCGAATTCGGGAAACTCTTGGCGACGGCGGCGCTGTCCTTGGTGTTGAGCACGCGCTTGCTGTTGGCGAAACAGATCGCCTGCGGGGCGCCGGCCGCGCCGAACGCCGCGCAGACGGGAAGAGGCAGCTGGCGCACGGCGGCCTCGAAGACCGAGTTGTGTGCTTCCATTTTCTGCAACTGTTTTGCCAGAGTACTCACGGTGTGTTCCTCGCAATTAAAATTGGGTAAGGCTCAAGCATCGGACCGAGCGCGGCGCGCACGCCGTCGACAGGCGGCCGGGCGCGCGGCGAAACGGCAGGATTTTACCGCAATCGAGCGGGCGCAGGTCAGTCCGCTGCGGCAGCGCAGGCCGTCATGACGATGGTGGCGGTCGCGGCTATCCCCGGCAGGAACGCGGCGAGCGGTCGGCAGGCGCCGGCCAGGCAGAGTTCGTAGCCGGCCGTATAGGGCGAATGCGCGAGGTTCAGCGAAGCGAGCGGCGCGACTTGCGGCCGGTAATGCCAGTAGCCGTCGCTCAGAATCGCGCCTTCAGGCGGCTCCATGCCGGCGCCAAAGCCCTTGATGCGCGCTTCGGTGATCTGCAACTTTGCGCCGGCGATCTGCCAGTCTTCTTCCCAGCGGACCTTCTCGATCGAGTGCGTCCAGGCCAGCGTAAAGCCTTGCACGGCGAGCGTCGCCGCGACGCTGCCGGCGGCCAGGCAGAGCGGCATCAGCGGCCGCGCGCGGCCGCCGCCTTGCGCCGGCGCAGCCAATGCCAGACGAGGAACAGTGCGGAAGCCGCGAAGCCGACCTCGTCGGTCACCGGCAGGGCGACGACGAGCAGGAAGGCGGCCGCCGCGGCGACTACCCGCTCGACCATGTTGAGCGGCGCCCACAGGTAGCCGATCGCCGCGCTGCCCCACAGGTAGATCGCCACGATCGCCTTGAACACGATGTAGATCACGGCCATCGCCGTCGGGTCGTTCTGCAGCATCAGCGCCGGGTCATAGACGGCCATGAACGGGACGACGAAACCGGCGACGGCGATTTGCGTCGCTTTCCAGCCGATCTTCATCGCCGGCGCCTTGGCGATCGAGGCGGCGGCGAAAGCGGCGAGGGCCACCGGCGGCGTCAGGTCGGCCATGATGCCGAAATAGAACACGAACATGTGGCTGACGATCAGCGGGACGCCGAGCTTCAGAAGCGCCGGCGCGGCGATGGCGCTGGTGATGATGTAATTCGGGATGGTCGGGATGCCCATGCCGAGAATCAGGCAGACGACCATGGTCAGGAAGAGCGAGAGAAACAGGCTGGTTTCGCCGATCTGCAGCACATAGCCGGCAAAATTCGATGCCGCGCCGGTCAGGGTCAGGACGCCGATGATGACGCCGACGACGGCGCAGGCGATGCCGACGGCGAGCGCCTGCTTGGCGCCGTCGGTCAGCGCCGTCTTCAGGGTCAGGCGCGTCGCGTCGGTGCCCTTGATCAGGTAGACGGCCGCGGTCAGCAGCAGGATGACGCCGAGCACCGGAACGATGCCCCATTCGGCGAAAGACGCGGCACCGAGGCCGAGGGCGAACCAGAACACGTAGCGCAGCGCGGTGACCGAAATGCGCGCGGCGAGTGCCGCGCCGAGGATCAGGATGGCCGTCAGCGCGAGCCCCATCATGCCCGAGAACATCGGCGTGAAGCCGTGGAACAGCATGTAGACGAGGGCGGCGAGCGGCAGCGCCAGGAACCAGTTTTCCTTGAGCGCAAGCCAGGCGTTCGGCAGTTGATCCTTGGGAACGCCGAGCAGGTTGAGGCGCCCGGCTTCAAGGTGCACCATCCAGAAAGCGGTCAGGTAGTAGAGCCCAGCCGGTATGATCGCCGCCGTGACGATCGTTGAGTAGGGCACGTTGAGCGTTTCGGCCATGATGAAGGCCACGGCGCCCATGACCGGCGGCATGATCTGGCCGCCCATCGACGAAGTCGCCTCGACGGCGCCGGCGAATACCGAGGTGTAGCCGAAGCGCTTCATCAGCGGACTCGTGAACTGGCCGACGGTCAGCACGTTGGCGACGCCCGACCCGGAGATCGTTCCCATCAGACCCGACGAGATCACCGCCACCTTGGCCGGACCGCCCCTGGCGCCGCCGACGAGGCCGAGCGCCAGCGCGTTGAACAGGCGGATCATGCCGGCGTGCTCGAGAAAGGCGCCGAACAGGATGAAGAGGAAAATGTAGGTCGCTGAAACCAGCGTCGGAATGCCGAGGATGCCGTCGGTGCCGAGGTACAACTGGTCGACGATCTGGTCGAAACCGAAACCGCGGTGGGCGATCGACAGCGGCAGATACTGGCCGAAGAAGCCATAAGCCAGGAAGATCGCGCAGACGATCGGCAGCGCGAGGCCCATGACGCGGCGCGCGCCTTCGAAAACGAGAATCGTGGCGAGCGTCGCGACGACGAGGTCGGGCATGTTCGGGTCGCCCGAACGCTGGATCAGGTCGCCCTCGAAGATCATGTGATAGAAGCCCAGCGCGAAGCCGACGCCCGCGAGGATAACGTCATACCACGGCACGCTCTTCTCGCCGCGTCCGGCGGCGGTCGCCGGATAGAGCATGAAGATCAAGAGCAGCAGAAAGCTGACATGGATCGAGCGGATGATGATGCTCGAAAACGGGCTGAACGCGGCGACGGCGATCTGGTACGCGGAAAAGGCCAGCGCCGCGAACATGGCGAAGCGCGCGGCCTTGCCGGCGAGCGGGCGCTGGTGCCCGTGCTCCTCGAATTCTTCCACCGCGATCGGCGGTACGCTCTCGCTATCGATCAAAATATCGCTCACTAAAGTGGCCTTTCGCTGATCTATGTACGAAAAATCCGGTCCGGGAACTGCCCCGTGACCGGATTGGTGCCGGCAGTCCGGCGCTGCTTACTTGAGCACGCCGACTTCGCGGTAGTATTTCTCCGCGCCCGGGTGCAAGGGCGCGGGCGGCGACTTGGCTGCGTTTTCGCGCTTGATCAATTTCGCCGCCGAGTGCGCGGCGACCATCTGGTCGAGGTTGTCGAACATCGACTTGGTCATCGTATAGACGGTCTCGGTCGATACGCCCTCATGCGTGACCAGGTAGTTCTGAATGGCGATCGTCGACACGTCGGTGTCCTGTCCCTCATAGGTCTTGGCCGGGATGATGCCGACCTGGAAAGCCGGATCGTTGATCTTGGCGACGATGTCCGCCGGGATGCTCAGGAAAACGACTTTCTGCGAGACCGCGAGGTCGCGCAGGGCGGCGACGCCGAGCCCCGACGAGAGAAGCGTGACGTCGAGCTGGCGGTTCTTCATCAATTCGACGGATTCGGCGTAGGACAGGTATTCGACCTTGGAGAAATCCTTGTAGGTCATCCCGGCGGCCTTGACGATGGCGCGCACGTTGAGCTCGGTTCCCGACTTCGGCGCGCCGACCGAAAGTCGCTTGCCCTTGATGTCGGCGAGGGTCTTGATGCCGGCGTCAGCATTGGCGACGAAATGGATGTAGTTGGGATAGAGCGCGGCCACGGTCCGCAGTTTCTTCAGCGGCGTCGGGAAACCCGCGTCGGCATTGCCTTTCCAGGCGTCCGACAGGGCGTCGCCGAGCGAAATGGCGATTTCGCCGCGACCCGCCTGCAGCAGGTTGAGGTTCTCCGCGCTGGCTTTGGTCGCCTGCACGGCGGTCTTGGAGTTGGGAATCGCCTTGCCGTAAATCTGCGAAAGCGCGACGCCGAGCGGGTAGTAGACGCCGCTCGTGCCGCCGGTGAGGATGTTGATAAACTCGGCGGCATGCGCTGGAAGCGCCAGGCAGAGCGCCGCTGCGCTGACGATAAGATGATGACGCAGTGAAATTTTCATCGGTCGATCTCCTGAGTTCGCACCTTGCGGTTCTAAACGAGTTGGGCTACGACAAACAAGGGTGGCACGAGTTTCCGGGTGGCGCAAGTCTTTCGTTTGCATCCGGCATGCCGGCGGTCGCAGCCGTGTGCGTTGCGCGGCAAGCGCCGCGCCTGCCGATGGCGCGCACAAGCCGTACAATAGGCGCGACGGTAAACCGTCGGCGTCGATAACCCGTAACGGAGCAAGATGATGAAAATTAAATTCCTCGCCCTGGCCGCGCTGTGCTGCGCGGCCTTCGCCGCCGATGCCGCGGTGCTCAATGTCGACAACGCTGAACTGGCGCGCCTGGCGGCGAGCGGCGTCGTGGTGATCGATGTGCGCACCGCCGGCGAATGGAAGGAATCCGGCGTCATCGCCGGCAGCAAGCTCGTCACCTATTTCGACGAACAGGGGCGCAGCGATCCGCCGCAATGGCTGGCGAAAGTGAAGAACCTGGCCAATCCGGATCAGCCGGTGGTTCTCGTCTGCCGCAGCGGCAAGCGCAGCGCCGCGGCAGCGCAGTTTCTCTCGGAGCAGGCCGGCTACAAGACCGTCTATAACGTCAGCAAGGGACTGAACGGCTGGGCTGGCGACGGCCGGCCCCTGGTTCAGCCCGCGGCCAACTAGAGCGCCTTGCGCTTGATCGTCAGCGGCCCGTAGCCCTGGCAGGTCGGCATGATTTCGAGGAAATTGATGTTGACGTGCGGCGGCAGGCTGGCCACCCAGTAAGCGGCTTCGGCGATGTCGGCGGTCGATAGCGGCACTGTTCCCTTGTGCACCTTCTCGGCGGTCTCGGTGTCGCCGCGCAGGCGCACCTGCCAGAATTCGGTGCCCTTGGAGAAGCCTGGCGCAAGCACGGTCGAGCGTACGCCGGTGCCGACCAGATCGGCGCGCAGGTTCTTGGTGAATTGATCGACGAAGGCCTTGGTCGCGCCGTAAACGTTGCCGCCCGGATAGGCGTTGCTGCTGGCGATCGAACCGATGTTGATGATCGTGCCGCTGTCGCGCGCGACCATGCCGGGCAGCACGGCGTGGGTCATCGCCACCAGGCCCTTGACGTTGGTGTCTATCATCGTGTGCCACTCGGCGAGCGAAGATTCCTGCGCCGCTTCGGTGCCGAGCGCGAGACCGGCGTTGTTGATCAGCACGTCGATCGTCCGCCAGTCGGCCGGCAACTGTGCGAGCGCCTGGGCAATCGACGCCGTATTGGTGACATCGAGGGCAAGCGGCAATAAATTCGCGCCGAGTTCTTCACGCAATGCGGCAAGCTTCTCAGCGCGCCGCGCGGCGGCGATCACCTTGTGCCCCTCGCGGACAAAGCGGCGCGCCATTTCATTGCCAAAACCTGCACTTGCTCCGGTGATTAATACAATCATGGCTGACTCCTTTGGTTGGATGTGATGGACGAATGATAAGTGGATTCCATGTTGGCGGCACCAAGATCCCTTGTCGCCCGAGTGTGAGCGCTGCGCGCGGCAGCGGGACCCCTGCGTGTTGCGACAGTCACGACGATTTCCGCAGGCATTGACCCATGCGTAACAGTCGACGATACTCCGAATGACTAGCCCGATAACAGTTCGAGGGATTGAATTTGAAGAAAACGCTTCTGCTCGGCGGCCTGGCTATGCTATGCACGGGCTGTGTCGACTACCAGCTCATTGTCTACGATACCAACGTGAATTACTTGGCATTCAACCATCCGTTCACCGACAAGGCCATTGCCGAAGTCCAGGCCAAAGCCGAAGATGTGTGCAGACAGCGCAAGCAGCTGGCCATTCAGACGACCAAATCCTGTTCGCTCTCGAAGTGCACGACAAACTACCAGTGCGTAGACCCGGCAGGCGCTGCCAAATACGGATTGTAGAACGCGGCGCGAACGGGCATTACACGCCCGGCCGTCAGCCGGGGGCGATTGCCTGAATGGCGTTGCGCCGCCAAATCGGCATGACAAGAACATTCGCGCAATCGCCCTGGCCGTCAGCCGGCGCACGGGATGGCTTGGTGCTGGGTGCTATAATCGGCGGTCATGCCGATTGAAACGGTCGGCGCAAAGGCAAACCCCGGGCCTCGATAGACTTCATGGCGCTTTTTACTCTCGGCATCAATCACCGCACGGCGCCGCTTCTCGTCCGCGAGCAGGTGGCGTTTCATGCTGAAGAGTTGCGCCGGGCGCTGGCCGATCTCGCGGCCAGCGGCGGGGTGCACGAAGCGGCGATTCTGTCGACCTGCAATCGCACCGAGCTCTACGTTCAGGCCGAGGCGCCGCAAGCGGTCAGCCAGTGGCTTGCGCAATACCGCCGCCTGGCGCATGACGAGATCGAGCCCTGCCTTTATATCCATCCCGAACGCGAGACCGTGCGCCACAGCTTTCGCGTCGCCAGCGGCCTCGATTCGATGGTCCTCGGCGAACCGCAGATCCTCGGCCAGATCAAGGATGCGGTGCGCATCGCCAGGGATGCGGGGACCCTGGGCACGACGCTCGACAAGCTCTTTCAGAATTCCTTCGCGGTGGCCAAGGACGTGCGCTCGCTCACGGCCATCGGCGCCAACATCGTGTCCATGGCCGCCGCCGCGGTGCGCCTCGCCGAGCGCATCTTCGAGCGCATCGCCGACCAGCGCGTGCTGTTCATCGGCGCCGGCGAGATGATCACCCTGTGCGCGACCCATTTCGCGGCGCAGCAGCCGAAAGAGATCGTCATCGCCAATCGGACCATCGATCGCGGACGCGCGCTCGCCGATCGCTTCGGGGCGAGCGCGATCCGCCTGGAAGAAGTCGCCGAGCGGCTGGCTGAATTCGATATCGTCGTCTCATGCACCGCCAGCCAGTTGCCGATCATCGGCCTCGGGATGGTCGAGCGCGCCGTCCGCGCGCGCCGCCACCGGCCGATGTTCATGGTCGATCTTGCCGTGCCGCGCGACGTTGAAGTCGAAGCGGGTGAACTCGACGACGTCTTTCTTTATACCGTCGATGATCTCGCGCAGGTCGTCGATTCAGGGCTGGAGGCCAGGCAGTCGGCGGTCGTGGACGCCGAGGCGATCATCGCCGCGCGCGTCGACAGCTTCATGCTGTGGCTGCAGACGCGCGAGTCGGTGCCCTTGATCCGCTCCTTGCGCGATACCGCCGAGCGCACGCGCCGGCACGAAATCGACCACGCGCTGAAAAGGCTGGCCAAGGGAGAAAGTCCGCACGAGGTGCTCGAGCGGCTGTCGCATCGGCTGACCAACAAGTTTCTGCACGCCCCGACCCAGGCCCTGACCCAGGCCGAAAGCGACCGCAGCGAAATGCAGGCGCTGGTCGCGCGGCTATTTCATCTGCACAAGGAATGATGGCAACCGCTGTAACCACGGCGAACATGGCGGGCACAGCGGGCACGGCGAAAAGCAAACAGCTGCCTTGGAAAGAAATTAATGAAGTTTTTCGCCGTGTTCGCTGTGTTCGCCGTGCCCGCCGTGGTAAAAATGTTTTTTGACTGATCGAAAATGAAACAAAGCATACGCGACAAACTTGAAAACCTCGTTGGCCGGCTCGACGAGCTTGACCGCATGCTCTCGAGCGGCGAGGCAACGCGCGACATGGATCGCTATCGCAAGCTGACGCGCGAGCATGCGGAGCTCGGCCCGGTCGTCGCGCTCTACCAGAACTGGCGGCAAACCGAGGCCGATCGACTGGCGGCGCTCGAAATGGTGGGCGACCCCGAGATGAAGGAACTCGCCGAGGCCGAGTTGAAGACGATCCGCGAGCGCCTCGTTGCGCTCGAGGACGAGTTGCAGGCGCGGCTGCTGCCGAAGGACGCCAACGACGAGCGTAACGTCTTCCTCGAGATCCGAGCCGGCACCGGCGGCGACGAGTCGGCGCTGTTCGCCGGCAGCCTTTTCCGCATGTACACGCGCTTTGCCGAGCGCCGCCGCTGGCAGGTCGAAGTCGTTTCGGCCAGCGAATCGGAAATCGGCGGCTACAAGGAAGTGATCGCCCGCATCGTCGGCAACGACGTCTATGCGAAGCTCAAGTTCGAGTCGGGCGCGCACCGCGTGCAGCGCGTTCCGGAAACCGAAGCGCAGGGGCGCATCCATACTTCGGCGTGCACCGTCGCGGTGATGCCGGAAGCCGACGAGCTCGAGGACGTGCACATCAACCCGGCGGAAATCCGCGTTGATACTTTCCGCGCCTCGGGCGCTGGCGGCCAGCACATCAACAAGACCGACTCGGCGGTGCGCATCGTGCACCTGCCGACCGGCATCGTCGTCGAGTGCCAGGACGGCCGCTCGCAGCACAAGAACAAGGCGCAGGCGATGTCGGTGCTGGTGGCGCGCATCCGCGACGCGCAGCAGCGCGAGCAGAACGCCAAGATTGCTTCCGAAAGGAAAAGCCTGGTCGGCAGCGGCGACCGATCGGAACGCATTCGCACCTACAATTTTCCGCAGGGCCGGGTGACCGACCATCGCATCAACCTGACGCTGTACAAGATCGACGCGATCATGGACGGCGACCTCGACGAACTGATCGCGGCGCTCTCGACCGAGCATCAGGCCGAGCAGCTCGCCGCCCTGGCGACGGAATAGGCCGTGGCCGGCGGCGAGCCGATCGGCGCGGCCTGGCGCCGCGCCAGTACGCTCATCGACCGGCTCGAGGCGCGCTTGTTACTCGAGCAGGTCTGCGGCTGCACGCACGCCGAGCTGATCGCCCATCCAGAGCGTGAATTATCCGCCGCGCAGCGCGTCGAATTCGATGCCCTGCTGGCGCGCCGCCTGGCCGGCGAGCCGCTCGCCTATCTCCTTGGCAGCGCTTTTTTCGCCGGGCTTGAATTTTCCATATCGCCGGCGGTGCTGATTCCGCGGCCCGAAACCGAAGTGCTCGTCGCGCAGGCGCACAGGCTGGTGCAGGAGCGAATGCCAGGCACACCCGCACCGCGCATCGCCGACCTGGGCAGCGGCGCGGGCATCGTCGCCATCATGCTGGCGCGGCTTTGCCCGGCGGCGCTGGTCACCGCGGTCGATGTCTCGGCGGCGGCGCTCGCCGTGGCGCGCGCAAATGCCGCGCGGCACGGCGCGGCGGTGCGCTTCCTGTGCGGCGACTGGTATGCGCCGCTTGGCGAAGAGCG
>CAIXAY010000285.1 GCA_903917505.1 uncultured beta proteobacterium
CCGAAGATGGCCGAGCTGTCGCCGATCAAGGCGACGGTGGATGCGCGTATCGTCTGGCGCGAGAAAGTCGGCAACAGCGACGTTTACGCCTTCACCCCGGCGATCGTCGCCCGCTCGGTCTATGCCGCCGGCAATGACGGCAATCTGATTCGCGTCGATGACGGCAAGCTCGTCTGGAAGATCAACGCCGGACAGCCGCTCTCCGGCGGCGTCGGCGCCAACGCCGAGATGGTCGTCGTCGGTTCGCCGAAGGGCGAACTGCTGGCCTATGCCAGCGCCGACGGAAAACTGCTGTGGAAGGCCAAGGCCACGAGCGAGATCCTTTCTCCGCCGGTGCTCGGCGATGGCTACGTCGTCGCGCGCAGCGGCGACAACCGCATCGCCGCTTACGACGCCGTCGACGGCAAGCGCAAATGGATTTTTCAGCGGCCGACGCCGGCCTTGTCCTTGCGCGTTACCACCGCGCCGGTCATCGACGGCCAGTTTATTTTCGCCGGTTTCCCCGGCGGCAAGCTGATCGCCATGAATGCGGCCAACGGCGCGGCAGTCTGGGACGGCACCGTGGCCCAGCCGAAAGGCGTCACCGAACTCGACCGCGTCGCCGATATCACCAGCCCCCCGGTCATTGCCGGGCGGCTCATCTGCGCGGTCGCCTTCCAGGGCCGCGTCGCCTGCTTCGAACTTTCCAACGGCAACCTCGCCTGGGCGCGCGACATGTCGAGCGCCGTCGGTCTGGCGATCGATGCGCGCTACCTCTATGTCACTGATGACAAGGGTTCGGTGCACGCGCTCGACCTGGCCAGCGGCGCCAGCATCTGGAAACAGGACAAGCTCTTGAATCGCCGGGTGACGGCGCCGCTCGCGCTGGGTGGCCTGGTCGCGGTGGCCGATGCCCAGGGCGTGGTGCACTTCCTGAGTCGCGACGACGGTTCCTTCGTCGCCCGGGTGACCACCGACGGCAGCCCCGTCGTCGCGCGGCTGCAGGCGTTCGCCGGAAAATTTCTGGTCCAGACGAGCAACGGCGGTGTTTTCGCCATAGAGGCAAACTAAACATTGAAACCTACCATCGTTCTCGTCGGCCGCCCGAATGTCGGAAAATCAACCCTTTTCAACCGCCTGACCAAGACGCGTGATGCGCTGGTCGCCGATATCCCGGGGCTGACGCGCGACCGCCATTACGGCCACGGCAAGCTTGGCAGCAAGCCTTATCTCGCTGTCGATACCGGCGGCTTCGAACCGCTCGCCAAAGACGGCATCATGCACGAAATGGCGCGCCAGACCGAGCAGGCGATCGCCGAAGCCGATGCGGTGATTTTCGTCGTCGATGGCCGCACCGGCATCACCGCGCTCGACAAGGAAATCGCCAACAAGCTGCGTAAAGCGGCGCGCCCGGTCTTCGTCGCGGTAAACAAGTCCGAAGGCATGAACGAAGGCATCGTCATCGCCGATTTTCACGAGCTTGGCCTCGGCGAACCACAAGCCATTTCCGCGACGCACGGCGAGGGCGTGCGCGCCCTGATCGAACTCGCGTTGGCGCCGCATCCGGAACCCGGGGAAGAGGCGCAGGAAAGCGACGTCCTGAAAGTGGCGATCGTCGGCCGCCCGAACGTCGGCAAGAGCACGATGATCAATTCGCTGCTCGGCGAAGAAAGAGTCATCGCCTTCGACCAGCCGGGAACGACGCGCGATTCGATCTACGTCGATTTCGAGCGCGCCGGCAAGCACTACACGCTGATCGACACGGCCGGGCTGCGGCGCCGGGGCAAGGTTTTCGAGACCCTGGAAAAATTCTCGGTGATCAAGACGCTGCAATCGATCGAGGATGCGCACGTGGTCATTCTCGTGCTCGATGCGCAGCAGGACATCTCCGACCAGGACGCCCACATCGCCGGTTTCGTCGTCGAATCGGGCCGCGCGCTGGTCGTCGCCGTGAATAAGTGGGACGGGCTTGATTCGTATGTCCGGGATCAGCTCAAGGGCGATCTCGAAGCCAAGCTCAAGTTTCTCGATTTCGCCAACTTCCACTATGTCTCCGCGCTGAAAGGGCAGGGCCTCGGCCTCGTCTTCCGTTCGGTCGACGCGGCTTACAAGGCGGCCATCGCCGACCTGTCGACGCCGCAATTGACGCGCACGCTGATCGACGCGGTGGCCAAGCACGCGCCGCCGCGCAGCGGCATCTTCCGCCCCAAGCTGCGCTACGCCCACCAGGGCGGCCGCAATCCGCCCGTCATCGTGATTCACGGCAACGCGCTCGACAAGCTGCCCGATTCGTATCGCCGCTATCTCGAGCACACCTTCCGCGAAGTCTTCAAGCTGCAGGGAACGCCTTTGCGCATCCAGTTCAACGTTTCGGACAACCCCTTCGCCGATCGCAAGAAGCCGGCGCAGAACCGGCGCAAGCCGAAGGTCGAGGAAACGCCCAAGGTGGCGGCGCCGCGCCGGACTCCGGTGGATGCCGCGGCCAGGCCGGAGGCGGGCGCCAAGCCCAGGGGCAGACCGCGGCCGAAAACCAAACCGCCGGCGCCGTGATTTCCGTTTAAGGACAATGGCATAGTAGCGGCGCGGCCGGGGGGAGGCAGCAAAAAAATGCGCGAATCAGCAAAGATTCGCGTTTTTTTCTGCACTTCTTTACGTGGCCACTGTCCTAGCGTTGTGCCTTCGCACCTCTGCGGCAAATTTTGATATCCGGCGCGATTGCTGTTTCAAATCCGGTATGGCAAACGGAAGAGAAATCAATTAAGCTAGATAGCCGCAACAACTACGAACCATGGAGTTTACCCATGAGCAATAAAGGGCAACTGTTACAAGACCCGTTCCTCAATGTGCTGCGCCGCGAGCATGTGCCGGTCTCGATCTATCTGGTCAATGGCATAAAACTGCAGGGCCAGGTCGAATCCTTCGACCAGTACGTCGTGCTGCTCAAGAACACCGTTACGCAGATGGTATATAAGCACGCGATCTCGACGGTGGTGCCTTCGCGGCCGGTCAGCGTTCAGCAGGATGACAGCGACGAAGTCTGATTCGCCGCATCCGCGCAGTTGGCGCGCAGTTTGCGTTTTTCGCCGGTTTCCCGGTCCGGCGCCTTGCTGACCGGTTCTGTCAAGCGCCGGGCTCCGCCCCGGGTCTGGCGTTCTCCCAAGCTCCGGCATGTTTGAGCGTCCTGCCGCCGGCGAGCGCGCGCTCATCGTTCAGCTCGATTTTGGCGTCGGCGACATCGGCGAGCAGCTGGCCGAAGTGCGTCTGCTCGCCGCATCGGCGGGCGCCGGGGTCTGCGCCGAGATTTATGGCAAGCGCCACGCGCCGGATGCGGCGACCTATGCCGGCAAGGGCAAGGTCCAGGAAATCGCCGCGGAGATTGCCGCGCAGCGCGCCGATCTGGTCATTTTCAACCACGCCCTGTCGCCCGGCCAGGAACGCAATCTGGAACGCGCGCTGCAATGCCGCGTGGTCGACCGCACCAGCCTGATTATCGACATCTTCGCGCAGCGCGCCCAGAGCGCTGAGGGCAAGCTGCAGGTCGAACTCGCGCAGCTCGATCACCTGGCCACCCGGCTGGTGCGCGGCTGGCCCCACCTCGAGCGCCAGAAGGGCGGGATCGGCCTGCGCGGACCGGGCGAAACCCAGCTCGAGACCGATCGCCGCCTGCTCGGCAAGCGCGTCAAGCTGCTCAAGAGCCGGCTGGTCCGGCTTGAACGCCAGCGCGGCGTGCAGCGCAAGGCGCGCGGTCGCGCCGAGGTGCTCAACGTTTCGCTGGTCGGCTACACCAACGCCGGCAAGTCCACCGTCTTCAACGCGCTCACCCACGCCGGCGCCTATGCGGCCGACCAGCTGTTCGCCACGCTCGACACGACATCGCGCAAGCTGTGGCTGGGCGAGGGTTGCAGCATCGTGCTGTCGGACACCGTCGGCTTCATCCGCGATCTGCCGCACGCGCTGGTGGCGGCTTTCCACGCCACGCTGGAGGCCACGGCGCAGGCCGATTTGCTCTTGCATGTCGTCGATTCGGCCAGCACGGCGCGCGATGAGCAAATCGCCGAAGTCGACAAGGTGCTCGCTGAAATCGGCGCCAGCGCGGTGCCGCAGCTGCTGGTGCTCAACAAGCTGGACCTGACGGGTCTTTCCGCCGCCGTCGAGCGCGACGAATATGATAGAATCACGGCGGTCCGGGTCAGTGCGAAATGCGGGGATGGTCTAGCCCTGCTGCGCGATGCGCTGACCGAGTCGGCGCTGGAGAAATTGCAGACTGCGCGTGACCGGCGCTTGGCCGGTGATGCTTTGCCTAACCCTGAGACTGTTTTGGAGTCCGATTCTTCCCTATGATTTCAAGCATTGGAGCACTTATGTCGCTCAACGACCCGCAATGGGGCAATCGCGGCAATGATAGCGGTGGCGGCAAGCGGCCGAATCAGGGGCCGCCCGACCTCGAAGAAATGTGGCGCGATTTAAATCGCCGCCTGTCCGGCTTGTTCGAGAAGAAGCGCGGTGGCGGCAACGGCGGCGGCGACCGTCCGCCGGTCGAGTTCAACCCGAAGTTCCTTGGCGGCGGCATCAGCCTGCTGATCGGATTGATCGTCATCGCCTGGCTGGCCAGCGGCTTCTATATCGTCGATGCTTCGCAACGCGGCCTGGTGCTGCAGTTCGGCAAGTACAAGGAGAGCACCGAGTCGGGATTGCGCTGGCGTCTGCCTTACCCGATCCAGTCGCACGAGCTGGTCAATATCTCCGGCGTGCGCACGCTCGAAATCGGCTATCGCGGCAGCGAAAAAAACAAGGTGCTCAAGGAAGCGCTGATGCTGACCGATGATGAAAACATCATCAACATCCAGTTCGCCGTGCAGTACATCCTCAAGGATCCGGTCGACTACATTTTCAATAACCGCAATTCCGACGAAGCGGTGATGCAGGTCGCCGAAACGGCGATCCGCCAGATCGTCGGCCGCAACAAGATGGACTTCGTCCTCTACGAAGGCCGCCGGCAGATCGAGGTCAATACCTCGACGCTGATGCAGGAGATTCTCGATCGCTACCAGACCGGCATCCTGATTTCCAAGGTGACCATGCAGAACGCCCAGCCGCCCGAACAGGTGCAGGCCGCGTTTGCCGATGCCGTGAAAGCCAGCCAGGACCGCGAACGCCAGATCAACGAAGGGCAGGGCTACGCCAACGAGGTGGTGCCGAAGGCGCAAGGTACGGCAGCGCGGCTGAAACAGGAAGCCGACGGCTACAAGCAGCGCCTGATCGCCACCGCCGAGGGCGATGCCAGCCGCTTCAAGCAGATCAACACCGAATACGCCAAGGCGCCGGAAGTGACGCGCACGCGCATGTACCTCGAAACGATGCAGCAGGTCTATTCGAGCACCAGCAAGGTGATGGTCGATGCCAAGGGCCAGGGCAATCTGCTCTATCTGCCGCTCGACAAGCTGATGCAGGCGGCCGGCGCCTTGAGCGCGACCTCCGAAAGTGTCGGCAGCAGCGCGGAAATGCCGGCGCAGGTGCGTTCCGCTGCGGGGCTGCCGCTCGATACGCCGCCGCAGGCGGCGGACAAGTCCGATGCGCGTTCGCGTGACGTGCTGCGTTCACGCGATCGGGAGATACGCTAATGAAAGCCGGTTTGAATTTCACCGCCGCCATAGTCGCGGCGGTATTGGTCGCTCTCGGCTCGTCGATCTTCACGGTCGATCAGCGCCAATACGCGATCGTTTTCCAGCTGGGCGAAGTGCGCGAAGTGATTGCCGATCCCGGGCTTTACTTCAAGTGGCCGCTGATCCAGAACGTGCGCTACTTCGACAAGCGGATCCTGACGCTCGAAGCCGCCGAACCGGAACTCTTCATCACCTCGGAAAAGAAGAACGTGCTGGTCGATTCCTTCGTCAAGTGGCGGATCGTCGACCCGCGCCTTTTCTATGTTTCGGTCGAAGGCGACGAGATGCGTGCGCGGACCCGCCTGTCGCAGACGGTGAATGCCGGCCTGCGCGAGGAATTTGGCAAGCGCACCATCCACGAGGTGGTCTCGGGCGAGCGCGACAAGATCATGGAGCAGATGCGCGAGAAGGCCGACCTCGACGCGCGCACGATCGGCGTGCATATCGTCGACGTCCGCGTCAAGCGCGTCGATCTGCCGACCGAAGTGTCCGAATCGGTCTACCGGCGCATGGAAGCCGAACGCAAGCGCGTGGCCAACCAGCTGCGCTCGGAAGGTTTCGCCGAATCGGAGAAGATCCGCGCCGACGCCGACAAGCAGCGCGAGGTGATCGTCGCCGAAGCCTATCGCGACGCCCAGAAGATGAAGGGCGAAGGCGATGCCAAGGCGACCGCGACCTACGCCCAGGCCTTCAGCCAGAACCCCGAGTTCTATGCTTTCTATCGCAGCCTCGAGGCCTATCGCAACAGCTTCAAGAGCAAGTCGGACGTCATTGTCGTCGAGCCCGGTTCGGATTTCTTCAAGTACATGAAGAGCGTCGGACGC
>CAIXAY010000286.1 GCA_903917505.1 uncultured beta proteobacterium
CGCCGCCGCCTGGCCGCGCCTCGAGCAGAAGTACGGCCTGCGCTTCTACCGCATGTGGAAGTACTACCTGATGAGCTGCGCCGGCTTCTTCCGCTCCCGACAGGGACAGCTCTGGCAACTCGTCCTCGCCAAACGTGCAAGGAACGCGATGTATCGCTCGATTCGCCCGGCCGCAGCTTGCGCAATCTCTGAAAGCCGGACATAGCGAAATTCGTGCGGCTTTACCGGTACAATTTACCAGGCCGTCGTTGCGGCGAAAGCCGGAATGACAATTGACGATGCGCCATCGCTCACCGGGAGATCAGCCGTGAACTACGTCCGCTTGGGAAAGACCGGAATCAAGGTTTCGCCGCTTTGTTTCGGCTGCATGACCTACGGCGACCCGGGCTGGCACAAATGGGTGCTCGACGAGCACGCCGCCCGCCCGTTTTACCGGGCCGCGCTCGACAAGGGCATCAACTTCTTCGATACCGCCGATCTCTACTCGCTTGGCAAGAGCGAGGAAGTGACCGGCCGGCTGCTCAAGGAAATGGTGATACGCGACGAGGTGGTGATCGCCAGCAAGGTGTGCCGGCCGATGGGGCCGGGACCCAACCAGCAGGGGCTGTCGCGCAAGCACATCATGGCCTCGATCGACGCGTCGCTGAAGCGTTTGCAGACCGACTACGTCGACCTCTACGTCATCCACCGCTTCGACTACGACACGACGATAGACGAGACCCTGGAGGCGCTGCACGACGTCGTCAAAGCCGGCAAGGCCCTCTATCTCGGCGCCTCGTCGATGTGGGCCTGGCAATTCGCGCAGATGCTGACGCTGCAGCGTGAGCGCGGCCTGGCGCAATTCGTGTCGATGCAGAACCTCTACAACCTCGTGCATCGTGAGGACGAGCGCGAAATGATTCCGCTCTGCCGCAGCGCGGGAATCGCCTTGACCCCCTACTCGCCCAATGCGCGCGGCTTCCTCGCCGGCAATACGCAGGCCAGCGCGACCACGGTGCGCGGCAGCAGCGATGCGATGACGCGCAAGTGGCACCTGGGCACCACGGCCGAGGACCAGGTGATCGCCGAGCGCGTCGCCGAAGTGGCGCGCCGGCTCGGCGTCGCCAGCGCAACGGTGGCGCTGGCCTGGGTGATCGCGCGACCGGGAATCACCGCGCCGATTATCGGCGCGTCGAAGGCGCACCATTTTGCCGACGCGCTCAAGGCGCTCGAGCTCAAGCTCGATGCCGAGACGATGAAGTATCTGGAAGAGCCCTACCGGGCGAAATCGGTCGCCGAGCACGAGTGATCGCGGCCGGCGCCGGCCGCAGCTCCCTTACGCGCGGCGCCAGGTCGTCCCGGCGGCGCTGTCCTCGAGGACGACGCCGGCGGCCAGCAGTTCGCTGCGGATGCGGTCGGCCTCGGCGAAATTCTTTGCCTTCTTTGCCTCGGCCCGCGCGTTGATCAGCACGGCGATTCCCTCCGCCGACAATTTGTCTTCGCCCTCGCCTTGCGCACCCGGCGTCGCCTGCAGAAAGACCTGCGGCTCGCGCTGCAGCAATCCGAGCAGGGCGGCCAGCGCGCGCAGTTGCCCGGCGAGCGCAGCCGAGCGGTGGCGATTGACTTCGCTGGCCAGATCGAAGAGCACCGCGCAGGCTTCCGGCGTGTTGAAATCGTCGTCCATCGCCGCGCGGAAACGCTGCGCATGCGCTTCGTTCCAGTCGACCCCAAGGTCATCGGCCGGCACCGCCTTGAGCGTCGTGTACAGCCGCGAGAGCGCCTGCCGCGCGTCATCGAGATGGGTGTCCGAGTAGTTGAGCGGGCTGCGGTAATGTGCGCGCAGAATGAAGAAGCGCACCACCTCGGCGTCGTATTTCTTGAGCACTTCGCGGATGGTGAAGAAGTTGCCGAGCGATTTCGACATCTTCTCGTCATCGACGCGGACGAAGCCGTTGTGCATCCAGTAGTTCACGAAGCGGCAGTTGTGCGCGCCTTCGGACTGGGCGATCTCGTTCTCGTGGTGCGGGAATTGCAAGTCCTGCCCGCCGCCGTGGATGTCGAAATGATTGCCGAGCAGATCGCTGCTCATCGCCGAACACTCGATGTGCCAGCCCGGGCGGCCCGGGCCCCAGGGCGATTCCCAGGCCGGCTCGCCGGGCTTGCCGTGCTTCCAGAGAACGAAATCGAGCGGATCCTGCTTCGACTGATCGAGGTCCACGCGCTCGCCGGCGCGCAGATCGTCGAGCGTCTTGCCGGAGAGCTTGCCGTAGCCGGGGAACTTGCGCACCGAGAAATTCACGTCGCCGCCGGCCGCCTTGTAGGCCAGCCCGTTGCTTTCGAGCTCGCCGATCAATTTCAGCATCTGCGGCACGTAGTCGGTGGCGTGCGGCTCGAAGCTCGGCTTCTCGACGCCAAGCGCCGCGGCGTCCTCGTCCATGAAGCCGATGAAGCGCCGGGTCAGCTCGCCTATCGTCTCGTGGTTCTCTTCGGCACGTTTGATGATCTTGTCATCGATGTCGGTGATGTTGCGCACATAGGTCACCGCCAGTCCGCTGGCCCGCAGCCAGCGCTGGACCATGTCGAAGACGACGAGGACGCGGGCGTGGCCGACATGGCAGTAGTCATAGACGGTCATGCCGCAAACGTACATGCGAACCTTGCCCGCTTCGACGGGAACGAAGTCCTGCTTTTCGCGGACCAGGGTGTTGTAGATTTTGAGCATCTTCGGACTCGCGAAAGCGCCGCGCGGGAAACGCGAACGCAAGGACTACTTGGGATTCCACGCACTTCTTGTTAAAATTGATGGGTTAAGTCACCAACTCTGCAAAGTATACCATACCGATGCGTCCAAACTCCCCCAGGCCTTTACTGGCGCGCCTTTCAGCCATCATCCTCGGCCTCGCGCTGAGTGCTTCGGTTTCATTCGCCCACGCCCAGTCGCTGACCGACGTTCAGCACCTGATGAAACAGGGCCAGATGGCGCAGGCGCTGGAAAAGGTCGACCTCTATATCGCTAACAAGCCGAAGGATGCGCAGGGCCGTTTCCTCAAGGGTCTGATCCTCACCGAAGTCGGGCGCACGGCCGATGCCATCGCCGTGTTTACCAAGCTGACCGAGGATTTCCCCGAGTTGCCCGAACCGTACAACAACCTCGCCGTGCTTTATGCCCAGCAGAAGCAGTACGACAAGGCGCGCGCCGAGCTCGAGATGGCGATCCGCACCCATCCGAGCTACTCGATCGCGCACGAAAACCTCGGCGACGTTTACGCCAAGCTCGCCAGCCAGGCCTACGACAAGGCGCTCCAGCTCGACTCCTCGAACACCGTCACGCAGACCAAGCTGTCGATGATCAAGGAGCTGATCAGTACCTCGTCCAAGCCCGGAGTCAAGCCAGGCGCAAGCGCCGTGCATCCGGCCGAACCCGAGAAAGTCGCCGTGGCTGAAGCCGCCAAGCCGGCGCCGGCCGCCGTGCCGAGCAAACCGGCCGAGAAAGCGCCGGAGCCGGCCGCCGTCGCCAAAGCACCGGAAGCTAAAGCGCCCGAAGCCAAGGCGCCCGAAGACAAGACGCCGGCTGCCGCGGGCGCCGAGGCCGAGGTCAGCAAGACCCTGCAAGGCTGGGCCAACGCCTGGTCCAACAAGGAGGTGAAAGCCTACTTCGCCTACTACGCCAGTGATTTCCAAACGCCCAATGGCATGGCCCGCAAGGCCTGGGAAACCGAGCGCACCCAGCGTATCGACAAACCCGGCAAGCTGCAGGTCAGCGTAGACAACATCAAGGTCACGCTCGCCGGCGACAAGGCGACCGTCCGCTTCCGTCAGCATTACACGTCGGCGTCACTCAACACATCCACCAGCAAGACCGTGGTCTTCGTGAAATCCGGCGGCAAATGGCTGATCCAGCAGGAACGCGTCGGTTGATGCGGCGGGTCGCGCTCGCGCTGGTCCTGATCGCCGTCACTGCGCTCGGCGCCGACTTGGCTGCCGCTTCCGGCAATCGCCCGGCGCCGCATGTCGTCGTCGCTCAGCCGACCTATTCCGATTCGGGTCCGGAGCCGCAGCTCTCGCGGATTCTCGAAGAGATCGAGAAGAATCGCCTCGACACGGCGCTCGAGCAAACCGAGGCGCTGCTCAAGCAGTACCCGACTTTTCGCGTCGCCAACCTGATCAAGGGCGACCTGCTGCTGGCGCGCAGCATGCCCTTGTCGACCTTCGGCAACGCCACCAACGCGACGCAGGACAAGGTCAACGACCTGCGCGACGAGGTCATCGCCCGGCTCAAGGCCTATCGCAATCCCGCCGCCACCGCCAATTACGTGCCGCGCTACCTGTTGCAGATGCGGCCCGACCAGAAATATGCGATCGTCGTCGACACTCAGAAATCGCGGCTCTATCTCTATGAAAAC
>CAIXAY010000287.1 GCA_903917505.1 uncultured beta proteobacterium
CGCGCAGCCGGCCCGAAGATGTGGGTGTGGGTGTCGCAGGAACCCGGTGGCGCCTTGTATTTCGGCGTTTTCGTATTGCGGTCGGGCGGTGAGATCATCGGGATGACTTTCGCCGGCGCCGCGTCGCCGTCCGCCGCCCGGCTGTTCGTGACACCCGCCGCAAGGGCGGCGCCGAAGACGCCAGCCATCGTGTTCAACGCATCTCGTCTTTTCATGATGTCTCCCGACCCGCTCGATTGACTGTCGCCTGGCGAGGCAGCCGACAGGCACACGCATGGGGCGAACTCTACGCTTACTGCCATTGGCCGGAAAGGGCACAAGCATATAGCAGATAGTTCCAAACGCTATAGCTGCGTTCCCCGCGCCGCCGGATTTTTGGAGGCCGAAGTGGGACGCCGCCATCTCCGGGAACGCCTCCTCGGCAGCCAACTCGGATAAACTATCAGCCGGTCGCAGCGATGCCGCGCCCGCCGCTTATCGTCAACGTTCACAGGAGTCGCGATCATGCCTTATGTCAATATCAGGATTACCGACGAGGGTGTCACCTCCGAACAAAAAGCGAAACTCATCGAAGGCGCCACCCGGCTTCTGGTCGATGTTCTCGGCAAGAATCCGGCAACCACCGTCGTCGTCATCGACGAGGTCAAGACCGACAACTGGGGTATCGCCGGCGAACAGGTGACCTCGATCAGAAAGCGCAGCGCCGCAGCCAAGGCCGCAGGCAAAGCCTAGCGCGGGAGGCGGCCATGGAAATGAAGCGCATCAATTCCGGGAAACTGCGCGGCGTCGGCTATGACCCGCGCCAGCGCATCCTGCGTGTCGAGTTCGACGACGGCAGCGTGATCGACTATGCGGGTGTCGGCGACGAAATCTGGCGCCGGCTGTCGACCTCGGGGTCGGCGTGGAGCTATTACCGCGACAACGTCGAAGAGGAATTCTCCGGCTGCAAGGCTGCCGCGAGTTCCGAGAAGAAAGCCAATCCGCTCGACGAATTGTTCAAGAAATAGCGAATGGCCGGAATCTGAACGGCTGAAGGAGCATGACCATGTGGATGTTTGTTTGCGGCCTCGCGCTTTTCTTCGCCCTGCATTTCGCAACCGCGACGCCGGTCGTGCGCAACAGGCTCGTGGCGGCGATCGGGGCAAACGCCTGGAAGGGCCTGGTGGCGCTCGGCTCGCTGGCGGCGGTCGCGCTGATTTGCAGCGGCTGGAAATACGCGCCGAACACGCCGCTGTTTGCCGCCAGCCCGCTGGCGATCCGTCTGGCACCCGTGCTGGTCACCGTCGCGCTGATGCTGTTCGTGATCGGCGGCGGCAACCTCAAGGGACACATTCGCCGCAGCCTGCACCACCCGATGCTGGTCGGCGTGATCCTCTGGTCGGGCACCCACCTGCTGGCCAACGGCGGCTTGCGCGAAACCGTGCTGTTCGGCTCGTTCCTGCTGTTCGCCGTATACGCGTTGTGCTCGCTCCTGCTGGCGGGCAAACGCGCCACCTTCGACCCGGCCTGGAAGTTTGATGTTATTGGCATCGGCATCGGATTGTTCGTCGCCATCGGCGTGATGCACAGCCACAAGTGGTTGTTCGGCGTCGCCGTCTTCTGAAAACGCCGGGCAGGGAATACGAACCGGCGCGTGATTTATTGGCTCGCGCTCTTGCCCGACAGCGTCGTGTCGTCCATTCCGAGGCGCCCGATAAACGGCAGGCGCAGGCCTGGGGTGTTAAAGTCGAGGCCGAAATCGAGGCCCAGGATGTTTATCTCGATGCCTTCCTCGGACCCGACGCTGAGCCCCAACAGGCCGAGCAGCGAAACTTGCCAGCCATGCCCGGTCGGCGACATCCCGAGCGGATCGCTGAGCGCACGATAATCCTTGCCGATGGCGTTGGCCGGCAGATCGAGCCGCAAATCGGGAACCTCGCGTCCGATGTGGGCGAGAAAGGTGTTGCTGTTGGGCCCGGGATAGCTGCGGTAGGTATCGGCATACGGATAGCTTTTTATCGCCGCCTCGATCCGCACGATCATCGCGTCGACGCCCTCGCCCCGCTGGTCGACGAGGAGTTTCGGCTGCGCGCCATACCACAGCCCGTCGGGCAGCGCGTAGTTGCGCTGCACGACATCCGTGCCGCGCCAGCCGACCACCTCATAGCGCGTGTAGGCGGTTTCGCCCCGACGCTTGAAGATGATCCATGGATGCACCGCGAAAAGCCCGCGCCAGCCATAGGTCGAGGCCGCGTACACCTGAACGATGGCCGTATCGGCGAACCGGACCGGATCGGGGGCGATTCCCGCCGAGTGCCGTGGCGCGGTGGCCCAGCTGCGATTTTCCGCGCCGCCGCTCAACGAGACCTCGGCAAGGCTGAGGCCGAAGGACAGACTCAGGACGACGGCAAAACCCAGGGTGATGCGGCTTTTGACTTTCATGCTTCCCCGTAATGTGAGGGACCGATTGAGCAGTTTGCCATTCCAGGCGAATAACAGGATGCAGCGAGGAACGCTTAGGATAACGCATTGACCGGACAAATCGGCGAAAGATCAATTGACCGTTTCTTGCGCCTCATCAACTGTAATTTCGCTAGGCGGCACACCTGTCGAATCGTATCCTGCCGTATTGACACCCCGGGTCACGCCATACGCCGGGCACCGGTTGCTGCGCGCTGACGGACACCGTTGAACTGACCCGGCACGTGGCCGAAGCCGGCTGCGCCGGCGTGCCGATGCTGACTCCCGGCCGCCCCGCGGAATGACGCCGGGCGCCACGGGCCGAACTTTGCACAGCCCCTTTCGCGCGTTAAACTGCATGACCGCCGGATAGGAAAAGCAACCGTTGCCATCGCGGCGGCGACTGCTTCCCGGCAGGGCCGGCACAGGCCGCCGTTCGAATCGTCCGGCGACGACCCACCGCCTGAAAAAAATTATTTAAGCGACGCAATTTTCCAAACTTCGAAGGACTAATCATGATCAAGATTTTTTTCCATCCCTCCCCCAATCCGCTGAAAGTCGCCCTCTTCCTTGAAGAGGCCCAATTGCCTTACGAACTGGTCGTAACCGACACGCGCAAGGGCGATCAGCACAAGCCGGAATTCCTGAAGATCAACCCCAATGCGAAAACGCCGGCCATCCTCGACGGCGACGTCCGGGTCTTCGACAGCAATGCGATACTGCTTTATCTCGCAGCGAAACACCAAGTGTTCCTGTCGGCCGACACCGAGGAAGACAAGGCGGAGACGCTGTCCTGGCTGATGTTCGTGGCCTCCGGCATCGGGCCCTATTGTGGCCAGGCGGTGCACTTCAAGCGCTACGCGCCCGAGCCGATCGAGTATGCGATCAACCGTTACGACTTCGAAGCGTGGCGCCATTGGAACATCATCAACGAGCATCTGGCGACCCGCACTTACATGGTGGGAAACAAGTACAGCATCGTCGATATGGCGGTCTGGGGCTGGGCGAGGGCGATTCCCTTCGCGCTCGACGGCGCCGAATCCTATGACAAGCTGCCCAACGTCAAGCGCCTGTTCGATGAAATCAACGCCCGCCCCGCCGCGCAGCGCGCCGAAGCCATCAAGACCCAGCACGTCTTCAAGACCGAAGTGGATGACGACGCGCGCAAGAATCTCTTCCCGCAGAATGCGCGCCTGGCCAAGAAATAATTGGCGCTGAGGCCGGCGCTCAGGCCGGCTGTACCCCGATGTGGTAGAGGCCCCAGGGGCATTGCGCAAAACGTTCATTGACCGGCTTGCGCGCCATTTCGGGGATGCGGTCCGCATCGTAGACGGCCCACAGCGGCCCCAGGCCGCCGATCGCCAGCGGCACGCCGTCGATGTGGGTGGCGACGATGAAGCGTCGCGCCCGCAGCTCGGCCATTGTCATGACCGGCGCATAACCATCGATGGCCCGCAGCGCGAGGCTCGTTTGGCCGATGGCATCAGCGCCGGCGGCCTTGAGCACTTCGCCGAGCAGCGGACCGCGCAAGGCATGCGGCATGGCGTCGTACTCGAGCGTCGGCCTGATCGTCATTTGGCCAAGCGCGGCCAGGGCGGCAAGATCGAAAGTGAAAGCGCGATCGAACTGCAGACCGTGCCGCGCCATCAACTGATCGAGCACCTTGTCGCGCGGCCCACGGTTGCCGTGACGGATCGCGCCGGTGACCGTCAGCACCGTCGCGCCGGCTGCCGGCGTGCCGGCCAGCGCGCGCGCCGACGCGCCGAGCGCGGGAGCGCCAAGCGCCGCAGCACAAAGAAACCGACGTCTGTCCATAAGCCCTCCGCAATGGTTGTCGACGCCTTGGACAGCGTCGCGGCCCGCCTTACGCCCGCGCCGCGCGCCACGCGGCCGCGAAGGCCAGCGCGTCGGGCAGGAACAGCCTGAAGTCGGCGGCGAAGCCTTCGGCGTCGGCGAGGAATTCCTCGATGCCTCCGGCGAGCGGATTGGCGCGCTTGAGGCGATGCACCGCCATCCGGTCGATCGCCTGCCCGACCGCCGCGACGCTGCGGTACGAGCCAAGCCAGTCGCGCGTGCGCATCCGGGTCGCCACCTCGCGCGCTGCTTGCGGCAGCGGGCCGGAATAATCCTCGAGCAAGGCATAGAGCCGCGCCGTGTACTCCTCGAGCGTGCCGCTGCCGTGCATCGCCCAGTCGCGGGCGAGCAGGTGATCGTAGAAAAGATCGACGAGGACGCCGCCGACGCGACGGCGCGCGGTGCTGATGCGCGCGCGACTCGCGGCGAAGGCCGGATGCCGGTCGGCGTAGCTGTCGATCGCGCGGTGCAGCACCACGCCGGCGGCAAGATCCGGCATGAGGCCTGCCGGCAGGTAACCCTTGACGAAATCGCCGAGCACGCCGCCGATCCGGTCGGCGTCGGCGTGGCCGGCGAGCAAGGCATGGGCCAGAAAGTTCATGGCGGAATCCGACCGGCGGTGTCGCTCATGCTTTCTTCGAACGCGCCGCCCTCTTCCAGTACTGGAAGGGCTCTTCGTAGATCTCGGCATCGACGTCGAGGACGCGCGCCTGCAACCGCGCCTGCACGTCGGCGACCGCCTTGTTGTAGACCAGCGGGCCGACTTCGTCGATGAAGAAATTGAGCAGCGAATCGGCCGTCATGTTGCCGATCTCCTCGTCCATGTGCCTGGCGAAATAGCGCTGCAGCGAAGCGATGGCCTGCTGGCGCGCTTTCTTGCTGATGTCGATGCCCATGTCATTCCCCTCAGGCTTGGCGCAGGGATGAAGCCGCGAGGCCCAGGCCCAGGGTCACCAGAACCGCGCCGATGCCGCGCTCGACAAGATGCCGGAAGGACGCGACGAAGCGCCGCGCCGCCTGCGAGGAGAAGGCGTAGGCGACCAGGGCGAACCACGCCAGATGAGCCAGCGACATGAAGACGCCGTAGCCGAACTGCGTGACGAGCGGCGTGCGCGGGCCGATCACCTGGGTGAATAGCGCGACGACGAACAGCGTCGTTTTCGGATTCAGGGCATTGGTCAGGAAGCCGGTGCGCAGCGCCGCCCGGTCGGTCAGCGGCGCGGCGGCTTTGGCCTGCGGCGCGGCGTCGGACTTCTTCGCCCGCAGCATGGTGATGCCGAGGTAGACGAGATAGGCGGCGCCAGCGAACTTGATGGCATTGAACAGCAGAATCGATCGGGCGATGAGCAACCCGATGCCAGCCATCGAATAGGCCACGTGCACCCAGACGCCCAGCGCGATGCCGAACGCCGTCAGCACGCCGGCGCGACGCGAGAGGATCATGCTGTTGCGGCTGACCATCGCGAAATCCGCGCCCGGGCTGACGACGGCGAGAATGGTGATGGTGGCGACGCTGAGCGCTTCTATCATGTCTTGTCGGCCGGGCGGCGAAAGAAACGAATGCTACACCGCTTGCGGTCGCTGCGGCCACCGCGGCCGCCCGCCAGTGTGTTAGGCTGGCGCAAATAATCGAGAAGCGGGCGCTCGGTGCAGCGACCGCTGATGGCCGCTGCCGATGATCGCCGGCAAGACAAACCCATGAGTGCCGCTGAATTGACCGCCCTGCTGCTGTTGTGCGCCGCTGCGAGCTTTACGCCCGGGCCCAACACCGCCCTGTCCACCGCGCTCGCCGCCAACCTCGGCTTCAGGCGCGCGCTGCGCTTCGCGCTGTCGGTGCCGGTCGGCTGGGGGCTCTTGTTCAGCTTGTGCGCCGGCGGTGTCGGCGCGATGGTCGTGGCCGTGCCGGCGCTGCATATCGGCATCCAGGCGTTCGGCGTCATCTACCTCTTGTGGCTGGCCTTCAATTTGCTGACCGTGAGCACCCTGGTCCAGGCCGACGGCGCGCAACTCGATATCACCTTCATGCAAGGCGTGCTGCTGCAGTTTCTCAACATCAAGGTCTGGATGCTGGCGCTCACGGTGACCGGCGGCTGGCTCGCCGGCCGCGCCGACGCCAGCGCGCGCTTTGCCCTCATCCTGCCGCTGCTCGCCCTGTTCGGCCTGTTCAGCAACCTCGCCTACGCGCTCGCCGGCACGCTGCTGCGCGAGTGGCTGTCCGACCCCGGGCACGCCGGCCGCCGCCTGCGCTTGTTCAACTGCGGCATGGCCGCCGTTCTGGTGACGACCGCCGGCTGGATGGCGACCTTCTGAAGGCGCGGCGGCCTTCGGCGACGAAATATTCGCGGTAAGATAGCGCGATGAATTCCGGATTTCGCTTGCGGCAACGGTCGTTGCCGCAAGCGCGATCGAACTTTGAACGGAGCTGACGCGCATGAACGACTCAAGCCATCAGGTGCTCATCACCGGCACCAATCGCGGCATCGGCCTCGAATTCGTGAAGCAGTACGCCGACGCCGGCTGGCGCGTCCTCGCCTGCTGCCGCAAGCCGCTCAAGGCCGCCGCGCTCAACGCCCTGGCGGCAGCGTCCGCTGGCAGCGTCACGGTGCATGCGCTCGATGTCGGCGATTTTGGCCAGATCGAGCGGCTGGCGGCAGAACTCGAAGATCAGGCCATCGACGTGCTGATCAACAGCGCCGGCTATTATCCGCGCGCTTCTTTCGGCGCGATCGACTACCCCGAATGGAACAAGGCGTTTCTGATCAACACCCTGGCCCCGATGCGCATGGTCGAGTGTTTCGTCGAACACGTCGCCGCCAGTCGCCTGCGCAAGGTCGTGACCCTCTCGAGCATCATGGGCAGCATCGCCGCCAACGACAGCGGCGGCAGCTATCTCTATCGCACCAGCAAGGCCGCGACCAACATGCTGATGAAGAATCTCGCCATCACCCTCAAAGCGCGCGACATCGCCGTGCTGACGCTGCATCCCGGCTGGGTCAAAACCGACATGGGCGGCGCCAATGCGCAGATCACGCCCGAGCAAAGCGTCGCCGGAATGCGCACCGTGATCGATGCGCTGAGCGCCGAGAACAGTGGCCGATTTCTCAGCTACAACGGCCAGGAAAACCCCTGGTAGCTCGAGTCGCGACGCTTCGCTTCAGGCATTGCAAGCGTCGCGCGGAACTTTGTCGTCGGGTTTGGAAGACCACCGCGGCGCGTGGCCGAACAACCGCATCAGGGCAAAGATGGCCGCCAATGTCGCGGCATAGACGACCAGTTGAATGCCCGTGGGACGATCCGTATAGCCGACCAGCGTATGCAGCGCCTTGCCGACCAGGCTGCCGTTCGACAGTGCGGCAGACGTGTCCCACACCACATGCGGCAACACCGTGACCAGCCCCGCCTGCTGCAGAAACACGATGGCCTGCGAGGCCATGCCGGCCGCCAGCAGCGCGATCAGCCAGCTGGTCACGGCAAACACGTGGCGCGTCGGAATCCTCAGCAAGCCAAGATACATCAGGGCGCTCGCGCAGCCGCCAAGCCCGAGCCCGATGGCACCGCCGAGGAACATCGCCAGCACCGAGTCTCCTCCCGCCAGTGCAATTCCGTAGAGGAACAGGACGATTTCGGATCCTTCCCGCAATACGGCGACGCTGACCACGATCGCCAGGGCGGCCAGCGAGCGCCGTCCGAGCGTGACATCTTCGCCGAGCGATTTCATCTCATGGGCAATCTCCCGGCCGGTGCGCGCCATCCAGACGTTGTGTCCGGTCAGCATCAATACGGCAACAGCCATCACCGACGCATTGAACAATTCCTGTCCGGTACCGGCCAGCATATTGGCGATGAGGTCGGCGAAGGCCGCCACCAGACAGGCGCCGGCAATTCCCCCGGCAATCCCGCCCCCGACCCAGAGGCCTCGGCGTGGTACGCCACGGGTCGCAGCGAGAACGATGCCGATCACCAATCCGGCTTCAATCACTTCGCGAAATACGATAATCAGCGTTGCGAGCATGTCATGTCGCCTTAGAAGTGGGTTTCATATTCGACCATCGCTCGCACGACGCCTCGCGCCGCCGCGTCGCTCGCACCGAACAGATAGGCAAACTGATACTTGATCGCCTGACCTGGCGGCAGCGGGCGGAAGAGTTTTCCGTAAACCGCGGGGCCGATATAGTGCTCCTGCTTGTGGAAGCTTCCGAGTTGATGCCCCTGACCCAAATCGCTTTGGATCTCGATGCCGGGTTGAAAACCCGCGCTGTAGCGATAGCGCGTGTTCCAGAGAAAGACGTAGTCCGGCCCGCCGGTGTGCGCGGAATTCGCTCCGACATTCTGGCTAAAGCCGATATTGGCGGTGCTGGTGAATCTGCCGACGTCTTTCTGCAGCAGCAGCTTGACCTCCAGCGAATCCGGCTCGCCGTGCTGGGCGGCAAGGCCATAGGCGACCAGAAGCCCGGCGTCGAGCCACTTTTCCCCCGGCTCGAAAAACTGGTAGCGGGCCTCGATTTCTCGCGCTGTCAGCTGCGAAGTCCCGCCCGGATCCTTCGCCGAAACGGCGCTGACTTCCAGGGTCAGGTTCGGCGTGATTCCGGCTTCCAGCGACACTTCGTTTTCCCGCGCACCGTCCTTGTCCGGATTCCGGTCGAATGTGCGTGAGCCGTTGTATTCCAGGGATAACTCGCGATATTCGGTATTCGGCGAATAGATTTCGTCGGCGACGCTATCGGTTGCCGCACCGGCAAAGGCAAGGACTGCGCTTGCAGCAAGCGCATATGCGGGAAGGCTTCGGGTAAGGGCCAATGACATGAAACAGTCCTTCTTGACGGGGCGGGATTTGCGGAATGCGTTTGGCAGAAAGACTACTTGGCGACGATGGTGCCGGTCGTCGTGTCGCGATGAAAATCGTCGAAGTAACCATAAGTGCCGGCGTCCAGCGGCCCGATGAAGACGACGATTTCACTGTTTGCGCCGACGACTTTCTCGCGGTTCAAATCGCTGCTCTCGAATTCGGCGGGCGTCGCATCCTGGTTTTTCACGATCAGCTTGATCCGCTGTCCTGCCGGGATGGTCAGGACTTTGGGAAAGAACTGGTTGTTCTTGAGCGTCAGAACATAATCTTCCGCGTACGCGGCAACTGAAAACGGCAGGAAAGCGAATACCGCCAGCAAATCAATCCAAGACCTTCTCATCGACCATTTCTCCTGTCAGGCGATTAACGCAATTGCGAATGATTCGCAATGCGTAGCGAATGATAATCATTCTCATTAAAGAAGTCAAACCTGCGGATCGACTGGTCCGCGCGCCGAGCAAATCGCGTGCAAGTCGAATACGAGTTCCGGCTTCTTCCGGACAGGCAGCGCAACCTATGGATTCCGGCGGGCGATTGAACTGATTACCGCGTCTCCGGTTCTCAGGCTGGTATGGAGGAAAATCGCGCCAGAACGCGCCACGTCAAGCGGGGGAACACATGCTTCAGGGGATATTCGCAAAACCCTGGATATTCATTGCCTTCGTGGCAATCATCGTCCTGTTGTGGTTCGCCGCGCTGGCGCGGATCAAACGCGAGCGCCTGCTCAGGCATCGCGCCAAGGTCAATCGAAGGAACAAGCTGAGAGCGGAACGCGACCGCCGATGGAAGAACAGAGATTAGGCCGGGCGCAACGATCGCCCGGGTCGCTTGCCTGCTCTTCCGGCGCTACCCGTATCCGAGTAGCGCTGCACGGCGCTGAGCCGATAAACCACAGACTTATCCACAAGCCCTGCCGATGTATGCCAAAAGCATTTTCCTCGTCGCAGCCGGATTGCGGTCAGCTGCGGCAGCTTTCAAAGCGGGCCGGAAGGCACCCCTTTATCAACATACCGGCTTTACGGTAGCGTGCGATTTGCGGGTTTTCCATTTCCGCGCAAGCCGTCCAATAGATCGCGCATGTGCCGCCAATGCGAGCCTGCCCAGAATAAGCGTTGGCAGACATCGCAGGTACTGAAGCGTTGCTGGTGTTCGCGCACCGATGGCGGCAGCCGTTCCAGAACCAGTTGCTTGTCGATGACGCGCAACGGGGCGTTGCAGCGCAGGCACAGCGTGAATGGCCGCGCCATGCTGGCCAGGTCGAGCCGCTGGAAAATCTCGCGCAGTTGTTGCCGGGGTTTCAGTTCGCGCACGTAGCAGCCGTGCGTGACTTCGCGACACTTGAGCAGGTCGCGATCGCGCGAGAGCACGATGCGCGACTCGCGCCGGGCGATGGCCACAATTTCATTGTCCTCGAAGGCGTTGTCGTAGAGCGTATCGAAGCCCGCCATGCGCAGCAGTTTGGCGAGACCGCCCATATGCGCATCGGCGACAAAGCGCAGCACGCGCAGCGGGGAGTCGCGGACACGCAACAGCGTGCTGACATCGAAGGCCTCGAATTTCGGATAGACGGCGACACGGTCGCCGTCCACAAGCAGCCGGTCGAAACCGACCGATTCGCCATTGACGAGAATCAGTTCGACTTCGGTGTGCGGAACGCCGAGCGCCTCGATCATGTGCTTGGTCGTGGCGCCGCGCGCGCAAGGCGCATCGAATTCCTGCCGGCGTCGCTGCGCTGGCAGGAAATCGTTCAGCTCTTCGTAGAAGCGGAATGTGGCCATCTCGGTTTCATTCCCTGTTGCGATTCGTGCAAACCTATTCTATCCGCACGTCGCATCCGAAACGCCGCGAGCTCCTATTCCAATAGACGGGTCACGCGGGCCCGAGCGGTTTCGATGCGTCATAGACCAGCTCGTAGTATTGGTTGCCGTTGAACTCAAATTCCTGCATGACCTGCAGGCCAAGTTTTCGCGTGTGTGCGGCGAAGGATCGGGCGTTGATCTTGTTGATGAAGGTCACCAGAATCGCGTATCGCCCGGCCATTTTCGCCCTGGAAAAATCAAATAGCCGTGCCAGCACCCCGCTGCCCCTGACCGACTTGTCAACGCACACCGGGCCGTATTGATAAGAATTCTCGGTGCTCAAGCGCAGGCCAAGAAACTCAAGTTCGTGAAGCCCCTTGACCATGTGCACAAAAATTGGCCACTGCAACCAGAAAGACCACGAAGCCGCCATCGCGTAGGCGACCAGCACGCCGTCCTGGCGAACGACAAACAACCCGCCCTCATCTCCTATCAGGCTGGTCAGTTGTGCCTTGGTAATGAGTGTCGTCACGAAGCCGCCCGGCCTGTCTTCTTCCTTGACCGAAGCAATGTGGTACTTGCCTTGCAGTTCCAGCACTTCATCGATATCGGAGTAATCCGCAACACTGATCAATTCGGTCATCTTCCAGTCCTTTGGCATGACAATTCGATACCCGCGCGGCGCGTCTTGCGCGCAGATGCGAACGTAAGTGCATTGCAACCGGGCCTGAACTCTTCCTCCTGCTGGCCTAGTTGACTGCACAATGGCATAAGAATAGAGTCTTCCGCAGGGGGATAGGCGCACTTCATCTCGCGATCCTGAGCTGCTCACCGCGGAATCGAGAGCCCGCGCCGCATATGTGTCTAGCTAATTTTACGCTGGGAAATTGTTGAACTCCGACGTTTCGCGGTTTGATTAGTGGGGCGTAAAATGAACAAGAAGATTCTCGCGGCATGCCTTGCCGTCGGCGCTGCTTCTGCGCATCTCGTGCAAGCACAGACAGCATCCGGGAGCACGGCCCAGACGGTGGCCCCGGGCTGGACATCGGAAATCAACGGCGACGTGCGCTACTACGACTGGTCCAACTCGGTCGGTGGCAAGGGCTATCAGTTTTACGTGCCGCTGGCGGCGCAACTGTCGGGCCGGCCGAACGAGGATTTGAAAACCGATTTTCTGATTCGCTCCGGCCAGATCTGGTCCGGCCAGTCGACGCCGACGACCAGCACGAAGACCTCCGGCTTCACCGATACGGCGCTCTCCGGCACGATCACTTATCTAGGATTGAATGGCATCCAGCCATTCTTCTCGATGAATATCAACGTGCCGACGAGCAATGTTACCGGGCAAACCCGATCGACGAGCAAACCCGATTCCGACGTCGTCGCCACGCCGGTGTACGGCGAAGGCTGGAACTTCGGCCCGAGCATCGGGACCAGCTTCGCCATCGACCCGTCGCTCGTTGCGACGCTGAGCGCCGGCTACATCAACCGCGGCTCCTTCGATCAGGGCATCACGTCGACGAGCGGCGCGCGTCGGCTCGACCCGGGCGACGTGACGACGATCAACGGCGGCATCGGATACCGCGGCGATCGAGTCGTCGCTCAGGGGTCGCTCTCCTATTCGGCCGAAACGACAACCCATGCCGGCGGCCTGCCGCTTTACCGCAGTGGCGACCGGGTCATCGCCGACCTCAAGGCCGGCTATGCCTGGAACGACAATTGGTCGTCGCGCGTCGCCGGCGGGTACTCCCATTTTGCCAAGAACGAGGTGCCGGTTCAGGCCGGCGTGCCCGCGCTGGTGCGCGAGGCCTTCAACTCAAACAGCAATGTCTCCCGCGTTTCGCTGGACACCAGCTACAGCGCGGGCAACTACACGATAGGACCGGCACTCAGCTACCTTTATCGCGACCACAACGGATACGATCCGGTCACCTACCAATTCGTTCCGGCAAAGCGGAGCTGGTCGATTGGATTGATCGGACAGGTCGCGACGAGCGACCGGATCAGCATCAGTGCGCGCGCGGAAAGAATTCGGGTTGACGAAAAATCCAATCCGGACAAGGCCGACCTGTTCAACACGATCATTCCCGGCAGCGGCATGCCGGAAAGTTCGACGGATGCGTGGGTGATATCGATAGGCGCGAGCGTTCAGTTCTAAGCATGGGCGCCGTGTCGTCCAAAGCGCGATGAAGGGATGGTGCGATGAATATGCCGAAGCTTGCAGCAATGTTCTCGATCGGCGCCTTGCTGGTCCTGTCGCCGGTTACGCCGTCGTTGGCACAAACGGCATGTGCGGAAGGCCGCACGTTTGCGGGCGAGTGCGTCAATGCCAATCTGGCGCAATCGATGCGCAAGCAGGCGATCATCTTCTCGTTGCCGAAATTTTCCTACACGGCGCCGCCGCTCTTGCCGCGCGAAGACGGCGAATACTACATCCTGCGCGACTACCACGAACTGCAAACCTTGTTCGGCGCGGAGAACGCGATCGCTTGCCCGCCGAGCAGTCCGAGCCACCCGACGGGCTGTTAACGCGACCCGGCCGTCATTCACCTCATCGGCCGGTCGGCGGCGGAACGCTCGACGTCGCGCCGGCCGGGGCCGCAGCGCCTGTGCCCGGCGGCGCACCGGCCGGGACCCTGGCGGGAGCCGCGCGGCCGAGTCCGGACGGCAGCGAACCGGGCGCGCCGAAATCAGGCATGTCGAGTTGCGGCAGGCAGGCGGTGCCGGCGGCATTTGGCGCGGTGCGCGGCGGGCACCGTATCACCGGCTTTGCCGCCTCGCCGCTGTTCTCCGGCAGGACAGCCTGCCGCTGGATCTGCAGCGATACGCACTTGTCACCCTCGATGTGCAGCAACTGCGGGCACTCGCACTTGGTTCCGCTCGAGTCGAGCGTAGCGCCCGCCGCGCACTGGCATGAGAAGCTGGCTTTATCGACATGCGCGCCGGCCGGACACATGCAGCCGACGGCGCCACCGACCGCCTTGATGACGCCGGCGGGACATTGGCAGGTATCGCCAACCTGCTGGGTGTTTTCCGGACATCCGCAATGCCCGGGAATTTTGTCGACCTTCTTGTCGTTCTGGTTCGCGCCCGGCACTGCGACGATCTCCGCCGGATAGTAGATCTGCCCGGTCGGACAGGTCGTGCACGAATGCTTGTCGTCGGTGTTGGCGTAGGCGTTCGGACCGCATTCCAATGGCATGCACGCCAGCGACCCGGCGGCCGATACGGTGTAGTCCGCGCAGGCTGCGCATTTGCCCGCGCTGGCGCCGGTCTGATCGTAGACGGCGTAGGTATTGTTCGGGCAGGTGTAGCAGGAGTCGGGCGTCTTGCTGCTGGTGCCGATGCCCAAATGAAACATTCCCGCCACGAATACCTGCCCCGGCGAACAGTCGGCCACGCAGGAGCCCATGCTGGTTTCCGCCGGATTCGAATAGACCACGTGCGAGCCCTTGGGACATTGCTGGCACGCGTTGTTGGTGAAGTATTCTCCCTGGCTCGCATCGCATGCCGGGACGCATTTCTCGTGCGCCGCGTCGGGCTTCGATCCCATCAGAGAGCAATGCGTGCACCTGTGGGTCTTCGACGGGGCCGAAGGCATCCTGGTTGAAATCAAGCGGGACGAAGGCATTGTAGAGGCCATACGCGCGGCGTGGGACGTGTTTCAGCCGTATCTGGATAGCGATACCCCACCACCGCTCACAGAACGCGACACGGTCGAGCGCAATGATCCTGTCTGGCAGTTGGCTGCGGGGTTGTATGTCAGTGCCAAGCGCAAGGCAGATGAAGCTGTGGCTGAAGTTGAAAAGACGAAGGAACGGTTGGTGGCGCTTGCCAGCCATGTCAGCGACACCGGCTTCGGGGTCACTGTCTCGCGATACTTCAAGCAGGGAAGCGTGGACTACAAGAAGGTCCCTGCATTGAAGGGGATTGATCTCACTGCGTATCGTGGCACAGGTCGAGAGGAGGTGAGGATAACTATTGGAAAATGACGTTAGAAAATACTGACGCGCGGGCCGCAACTACTTTATGGGTGCGGCCCACACTTCGATGTTCCCTTAAGCTTTCACGACCGAGATGGAAGACCGCAGAGAATCCCTACGCATGACTTATGCATCTCAACTTGGCTCATCCAAGCGCTTCTCGCTTGTGGGGGTACATTGGGGGGTAGTAAACAAAAACGCGCCATAAGGCGCGTCGTTGCTATGCATATGGCGGAGAGAGCGTCCGCCTCAGGTAAGTCCGACGTCATCCGACAGCGTCCTCTACATTCCTTTCCCCTACTGGCTTACAGCCTATAAACCATTCCGTTGACGTCCGATTGCGTTTCCTCAAATCCGGCGCTAAAGTATGGATTAAGTATGGATTTTCAGTTATACGGAGAGGAGGCGGAATGGACACGAGAATCGAACTTTCGAACGTCACCAAAGACCAAAAAAAATCCCCGATCAAGACCGCAAAAGAAGTCGAAAACGTGAAGACGCGAGGCAACCATGTTGTAGAAGGTGCCCGTGGACTTTATCTTCGTGTATCAAAAAACATGACGAAGAGTTGGGCGTTGCGCTATCGGCGCAATGGCAAGCTGCACGAACTTGGGCTTGGATCTTTCCCCGGCGTTTCGCTGGCGCAGGCGCGCGAACTATCCGGGGCACATCGGACCGCATTGCGTAACGGCCAAGATCCAAAGCAGGAAAAAGAGGCCGCGATAGCGCGCAACAAGTCCGACGTGCAGGATGTGGAAAAATACCAGGCGATGACGTTCGCTAAATGCGCAGAAGAATTCCTGCCGGGCAAGATCGCCGAATTCAAGAATGCGAAGCACGCCGCGCAATGGGGCAACACACTGAAACAGTACGCCTACCCGGTTATCGGCGACTTGCCGGTGGACGCGGTCAAGCTCGATCACATTCTCAAGATTCTTTCGCCGATCTGGCCGACGATAACCGAAACCGCCAACCGGTTGCGCGGTCGCATGGAGAAGGTATTGGGTTACGCGAAAGTGCGCGGGTACCGCAAAGGCGACAACCCGGCCGCTTGGCGCGACAATCTGGAACTAGCGCTGTCGTCGCCCACCAAGATCCGCAAGAAAGAGAACTGGCCCGCCCTTCCCTATTCACAAATACATGCTTTTCTCGCCGACTTGCGGAAAGAGAAAGGGCTGGGAGCGCGGGCGATTGAGTTAGCCATTCTGACAGCCGCGCGATCTGGTGAAGTGCGCTGCGCGAGTTGGGGCGAATTCGACCTGGACGCTAAAGTCTGGACTGTCCCGGCCGAGCGTATGAAAATGAGACGCGAGCATCGTGTTCCGCTGACCGCCACCGTTATTAAGCTGCTCGGGGCTCAGCCTCGTATCGAAGGCACCGATCTGGTTTTTCCGAGTACAAAAAATACGCCGCTGTCGGACATGACACTGTCTGCCGTAATCATTCGGATGAATGCGCAGCGAACGATTGACGGCCTGCCCAAGTGGATCGACCCAAAGCGCAAGCGTGACATCGTACCGCACGGCTTTCGCGCCACGTTCAAGACGTGGTGCAGCGAAACGACAGATTACCCTCTGGATGCGGTTGAATTTGCCATGGCGCACGTTAATAAGGACCGTGTCGCTGGCGCATACAATCGCGGCGATTTGCTCGAGAAACGACGCTTGCTGATGGCCGAATGGGAGAAGTTCTGTAATCGACCGGAGCAAGCACCCGCGAAGGTTGTGCCGATGCGCGGCAGGAAGAGCAAGACTGCCGCCTGACCGGTTCGGGCGAATGTCGGGACCGACGGGTGCGTTAGCGGCGTGGCCCCCGAAGCGCCGTCGCCGTGATTCCGGTGCTGCCCAAAATGCTGCATATTCCGGGCGCTTTGATCAACCAAATCGGTTCGCATTGATCATGCAGACCGGTGATCATGACGACTGGACCGGCGGCGCGACCATGATTCCGGCGCCGCGCCCAAGGCTCAATCTGCGGGAAGATGCGGCAGCTTCACAAACGTCAGCGGACGCTCAGATTTTCAACGCGTCCGGCAGTGGACGACCCTGAACCGTCATTCGTCGCCGCAGAGGTTCAACGGCCGGTTCCAGAGTTGAGCCGTCTTTCGCACCTGCAATCCCAGAGGCAAGTGGTTGGCCACGGACTAAACCGCTCCGCGGTATTGGCACTCCGATCATGCGTAAGAGGTAGCAGCAAAGGTTCTGTTTCCTATGTTGGAAGCGAGGCAATCCGCCTCGATTTCTGACAGGAGCAAGCCATGAAAGCTGAGAAGCCGTGCACCAACCCACTGCGCCAACGCATGATCGAGGACATGAGGATGCGCAAGCTGGGCGATAGAACGCAGGAAGGATACATACGCGCCGTGCGCTACTTCACAAAGTATCTTGGGCGTTCCCCCGATACCGCGACCGTGGAGGATCTGCGAAACTATCAGCTGTACCTGGTTGATCACGGTACGTCGCCCGCGTCGCTCAACTCGGCAATTTGTGGCTTGAAGTTCTTCTTCAACGTCACGCTCGACCGTCCTGAACTGATGGCCAAGATGCAACCGGTGCATCTGCCGCGCAAGCTGCCGGTGATTTTGAGCCCGCAAGAAGTGAAGCGCCTGATCGCCGCTGCCGGCAATCTGAAACATCAAACCGCCCTGGCGCTGGCCTATGCGACTGGCCTGCGGGTCAGCGAAGTCGTGTCCTTAAAAGTCACCGACATCGATAGCCAGCGCATGGCCCTGCGGGTTGAACAAGGCAAGGGCCAGAAGGATCGTTATGCGATGCTCTCACCGTTGCTGCTGGAACGCCTTCGGGTCTGGTGGCGGGTCGCGCGGGCGCAAGGCAAGATGTTCGATGGTGGCTGGCTGTTCCCTGGCCAGAATCCGGTCCGGCACCTCAGCGCCCGGCAGCTCGACCGTGCCATCCACGCGGCCGCCGACGAAGCCGGCATCGAGAAGCGCATCTCGATGCACTCCCTGCGCCATGCCTTTGCCACCCACCTGCTGGAGCAGAAGGTCGACATCCGCCTGATTCAGGTCCTGCTCGGGCACAAGAAGCTGGACTATGTCCCGCGCCGGACTATGTCCCGTGCCGAACTGAGGCCCTGGTCTGCCAGGGGCTGGCGACGATTTCGCTGAACATTGTCATCCTCTTTGTCGGGCAATTCCGCCCGCAAGGAGATCATCATGGAGCCTTCCTACGAGATAGCTGATACGCGGGTCCGCGCGATCGGCGGCACGTCTGCTGAACACCTCGGC
>CAIXAY010000288.1 GCA_903917505.1 uncultured beta proteobacterium
CAAAGGCTGGTCCAACCCAGCAGCGCGCGCTCGCGCTGGCCCATGCCATCCATCCGTAGTAGTCAGAAACCCAAAGTCCGAAAATAATGCAAACGCAGGCCCCAAAACGCTGGCACGCCTGTCGGTCGGAGGAACTTCAGTTTAGCCAGGCCAAGGCCGCGGCTGCGCCGGCTTGAAAGAAGCCGCTCGACTCGGGGCTTGACGTCCCGAGCCGAGCGGCGCCGGTCGAAAGCTTATTTCTCGAGCGCTGCGCCGATAACGCGGGCGCACAGCGCCAGCGACACTGCGCCGGCATCCGGATTGCCGAGACTGCGTGCCGTGTGCGAACGGGCGCGGCCCATTTTCGGCGTGAGCTGCGCCGTCGCCTCGGCCGCGGCGGTCGCCGCAACCGCAGCGGCATTCCAAGCCGCATGCAGTGATTGGCCTCTGCCGACCTGCTCTTCGAGGGTCCTGACGAAGGGATCGAAGGAATCGACCAGGGTCTTGTCGCCGACCTGCGCGCGTCCCAGCCGCTTGATCGCTTCGAGACCGGCGCGTGCGCCCTTGGCCACGGCCTCGGGTGCAATCGCCGCGCTGTCGCTCAGCGCCCCGCTCCATGACCGTAGCGCCAGCCCCCAGAGCGCGCCCGACGTGCCGCCGGCGCGGTCGCCCCAGGCGTCGCCGGCAGTCGCCAACACACTGGCCGCACCGGCGCCGGCGGCGACGGCTTTGGCCGCCGCTTCGGCCGCCGCAGCCGAGCCGCGGGTCATTCCCATGCCGTGATCGCCGTCGCCGGCCAGCGCGTCGATATGCCCGAGTTCGGCTTCGGCTTCGCGCAGCGACTGGGCGATCTTGCCGATCAGCGCGGCGATGCATTGACCATTGTCGCGCGATGCGGCACTGGCCGGCCCGAAGACAAGCGGCTGCTCGTAATCTTCCGAGAGCGGCGGCGCCGGTTCGGTGACGATGATTGGGCCGCGGCGCATGACCGGCGTGTCGGCCGGCGCGCACCACAGCTGTTCGAGTTCGTCGTCGAGCCAGGTCAGGGTCAAAGAACAGCCGGCCATGTCGAGGCTGGTGACGAACTCGCCGACTTCGGGCTCGACGATGGTCAGTCCGGCTTTTTTCAACGCAGCTTCGACGCTCACCCAGAGGACGAAGAGCTCTTCGTACTTGGTGCAGCCGAGACCGTTCAACACGACGGCGACCCGCCCGTTGGAATCGGCCGGTTTTTCGCTGAGCAGGCGATCGACCAAGAGTTTGGCGAGCGCCGGCGCCGGCAGCACATTGTCCTCGCTGATGCCCGGCTCGCCGTGGATGCCGAGCCCGATGCCCATGCGCTGCGGCGGCACCGTGAATAAAGGTTGGGTCGCGCCGGGCAGCGTGCAGCCGGTGAACGCGACGCCGAAAGAAATGGTGCGCGCGTTGGCGCGCCGCGTCACGCGCTCGACGGCGTCGAGCTTCTGTCCGGCCTCGGCGGCCGCGCCGGCGATCTTGAACACGACGTAATCGCCGGCGACGCCGCGCCGCTTGAGCGGCTGGTCGGCCGGCCCGCTGGCGACGTCGTCGGTGACCGGCACGATGCGCACGTCGATGCCTTCGGCGCGCAGGCGCTCGGAGGCGAGCCCGAAGTTCATCACGTCGCCGGCATAGTTGCCGAAACCGAGCAGGATGCCGCCGCCGCGGTGCGCGAGGCGCATCACGTGCGCGACGAAATGCGCCGACGGCGACGCGAAGACATCGCCGGCCACCGCCGCATCGGCGAGACCCGGGCCGACGAAACCGGCGAAGGCGGGATAATGGCCCGAACCGCCGCCGACGACGACGGCGACCTTGCCGGCCGGCGTCGCCGTCGAGCGGACGACGCCGCCGGTGACCGCCCGCGCGGTGCGCGAAAAGACTGATGCGTAACCGGCGAGCGCCGTCGTCGCGAAAGTTTCGGGATCGTCAAAAATGCAGGTCATGATATTTTCCTCAAGTTGGCGTTGTTTATTGTCTGCGAGAATAGCTGCGGTTCAGGCCGTCGCCCCGCTCAGGCTGTCTTTCTTTTCGCGTGCGGCAGTGGCGACGAGTTCGACGATCTTGGCGAAACCATCGGGCTTCCACGCCGCGCGCCCGGCGAACAGGCCGTCGACGTCGGGAATGCTGATGATGTCCCTGCCATTTCGCGGGGAGACCGAGCCGCCGTAGATGATCCGCGTCCGCTCCGCCGCATCGGAGCCGCGATGCTGGCGCAGGGCGGCGCGCAAGGCCTGATGGCGAGCCGCGACATAGTCGGGCGAAGCGGCCTGCGCCGCGCCAATCGCCCAACGCGGCTCGTACGCCAGGATCACGTCGGGAACGCGCGCGTCCGGCTGACCCGCAAGCGCGGTGAGCACTTGCTCGGCGAGGACGTCGTCGGCGCGGCCTTCGCGTTTCTCGAGCGCCGTTTCGCCCAGGCAGATGATAGGCACGAGGCCGGCGCTCAATGCCCGGTCGACTTTGCGGCGCACGAGTTCATAGGTTTCGCCGAAATGCTGCAAGCGCTCCGAATGGGCGAGTTCGACGTAGCGGCAACCGGCTTCGACGAGCATGGGCGCCGAGATTTCGCCGGTCCAGCCGCCGGACTCTTCCCAGTGCATATTCTGTCCGCCGGTGGCTACCGGACTTGCAGCGAAAACCGCCGCCGCGGCGTGCAGCGAAGTAAACGGCGGCAAAACGAAGATGTCGATCGCGGCGCAGTCAAGATTCGCCAATCGAGGCAGAATGTCCTTGGCATAGCTTGCCGTTGCAGCGGCGCCGATATTCATTTTCCAGCCGGTGCCGGCGACGAGCCTTCTCATGGAGCAGGCGTCTCAAGCCACATCGATTTTGCCCGTCCCTTCGCCGCACCTGATTTGTGATGCCGCATCGACTACTTCCGGTATTTCTTGTCGAGGTCGTTGATGGCGACCACGTTGGCGGCCGACGCGCCCTTCGGATCGAAATCGGAAGCCAGCCAGGCATCGACGATGTTCTTCGCGAGTTCGGTGCCGATGACGCGAGCGCCGAGCGTGATGATCTGCGCATCGTTGCTCTTGGCTGCGCGCACGGCGGAGAAATTGTCGTGCGTGAGCGCTGCGCGTATTCCCGGGACCTTGTTCGCCGAAATCGACATGCCGATACCGGTTCCGCAGCACAGGATGCCACGATCGAATTCCTTGTTCAAGACGGCGGTCGCGACGCGCTCGGCGACGCCCGCGTAATACTCGGCCGTGCCGGCCGGCGCATGGCTGAGATCCGACACTTCGACTCCCTTGCAAGTCGCCAGGTAAGCGGCGAGGACTTCAACGAGGGGGATTCCGGCACTGTCGCCGGCGATGGCAATTTTCATGGCGCTACTTCCTTTTGTGAATAGGCAATATGGCTCAGGAATTGGACTATAATACTTTTGTATTCCGAAAACAACATTTGTAAGAAAGCGCCGATTGACCACTTCGCCGCAAGCCGCCGTGGACACTCCTGGCGCCTATCCAAGCGTCATATAGTGAGGGAAAGTCGAAAATGGCCAACGATGAATCGAGAGACCAGAGCAGCGAGCAGTTGCGGGCGCGAATCGCTTGGTACTACTACGTTGCCGGCCTGACGCAGCAGGAGATTTCGGAGCGGCTGGGCATTGCGCGCGCGCGCGTCAATCGCATCGCCGGGCAGTTGCGCGCCGACGGTTCGGTGGTTGTCGATATCCGCTTGCCGCTGGCCAGTTGCGTCGCGCTCGAGGAGCAACTCAAGGAGGCTTTCGGGCTCAAGCTGGTGGCCGTCGTTCCGTCGTCCGACGACGACGAGCAGCAACGGCGGATGATCGGCGATGCGGCCGGCGCCATGCTCGACGACCTGATCGACGACGAGCAGTGCATCTCCGTCGGCTGGGGACGCACGCTGAGCGCGACGATCAAGCAGCTGCGCACCCGGCAATTGCGCGACAGCTCAGTGGTCTCGCTGATGGGCGGCCTGACCTGCGGTTCCGAAACGAATGCTTTCGAAGTTTCCACCGAACTGGCCAAGACGCTGGGCGCCGACTGCTATTACGTCACCGCGCCCATCTATTGCCCGAGTATCGAAAGCCGGGAATTTCTGCTCACCCATAGCGGTGTCAATGAAGTCATGAAGCGGGCGCGAAATTCCAATGTGGCGATCGTCTCGTGCGGCGACATGACGCCGCGCACCAAACTGACCTCGATCTCCAGCGTTCGCGAACGCCTCGCCGAACTGAAGAAGATCGGCGCCATCGGCGAGATACTCGGGACCTTCCTCGACGCCAAGGGGCTTCCGGTCGATCACGTGCTCAACAAGAGCGTCATCGCCATGCCACCGTCGGACCTGCAGGCGATTCCGAACAGCATTCTCATTTCCGGCGGGCTGTACAAGGCGGAAATCATTCACGCCATACTCGCGGCCGGTTACGTGCAGTGCCTGGTGACCGACGAGGCCGTCGCGCAACGCCTGGTCGCACGGCGGCGGAATGGGAGTGCGGCCGCAAGCGCGACGCGCGCCTAGGCGGGCCGCGCCGTGCGCTCAGAGCTCGCCGCGGATGCGCTCCCAGCTTTGCGCCAGGTGATCGACCATGGCTGAGGACAAACGCGCGCCATCGCGCGCCTCGAGCGCGGCGATCATCTCTTCGTGTTCATTTACGGCCGCCGACCACGATTCCTCTTTTTGATCGCCGATGAAGCGAATGCGCTTCATGCGCGATTGCAGGATGTCATGCACCAGCGCCAGCGATTCATTGCCGGAAAGCGAAATCAGCGCCGAGTGGATCTGTTGATTGCGCTTGAAATACTGCAGTCGATTGCGCGCCGCATAAAAACTCAACATCTCGTCGTGCAAGCGCCTGACGTAGCGGATGTCTTCGTCCGAGGCATTCCGGCAAGTCATCGCTCCGGCCAGGTTTTCAAGCGAAGCGAGGACGTTCAGCATGTCTTCCGCATCCTTGAGCGTGAGCTTGCGAACGACGGCACCGCGACTCGGTATCAATTCGACCAGGCCTTCGGTCGCCAAAACCTTCAGCGCCTCGCGCAAGGGCGTGCGTGACACACCGAGCTGCTGACAAAGCTGGCCTTCATGGATGCGCGTGCCGACCGGCAGTTGCCCCTCGATGATCATGTCGCGGATGCGCGAAATGACCACATTGTGCAAGGTCGGACGCTCGATCCGGGCGACCTCCGTCGCCTGCGGACGAGCTTCATCCACCAGGCTCAAGGCATTCGATTCGCTGCTCATCGCCGACGCTCTCCTCGTTCAAGCCGAACTGTTCCAGGCCCAACTATTCTACATTCTGCATTCAGCATACTACATTTAATCGTTGACAGGAAGCTTCTTTCGCACCAGTATGGCGAAAATCGTCGCCAAAGGAGCACAAAGTGAGCACTAACCCCGGGGCAACAGCCAACTACCGTCCGACCATTGCGCTGGCCATGGGTGATCCCGCCGGCATCAGCCCGGAGCTTGCCGCCAAGCTGCTCTGCCTTGAAGAGTTGCGGACGGCGGCCAAAATCGTCGTTTTCGGCGATCGCCGGATTCTCGACGAAGGCGCGAAGATCGCTGGCCTGACGCTCGACATCGCGGTCGTCGCACCCGGCGAAAAATTCGACGCGACGGCGCGCCCGGTGCTCATCGATCTCGGCAACCTTTCGCCTGCGGCGGTCAAGCGCGGTGAAGCAACGCCCGAAGGCGGCGCTTTCGCGCTCGACAATTTCCGCCGCGCGCTAACCATGGCCAACGCGGGCGAAGTGGATGCCGTCTGCTTCACGCCGTTCAACAAGAAAGCCATGCGCTACGGCTACCCCGGCTATGACGACGAGATCCGCTTCATCTGCGACGTCATCGATTTTCACGGCCACGCCCGCGAATTCAATGTCCTCGGCAAGGTCTGGAACACCCGCGTCACGTCGCACATTCCCTTGTCGGAAGTAGCCAGCGCGATCACCGCCGAGGGCATCGTCGCCGAAATGGGCTTGACCGATCGTTGTCTGCGCGAAGCGGGCATCGCCAACCCCCGCATCGCGGTCGCTGCGCTCAACCCGCACGCCGGCGACGGCGGCAATTTCGGCCGCGAAGAAATCGAAGTCATCGGACCTGCCGTGGAAGAGGGCAAGGCACGCGGCTACAACGCTTTCGGGCCTTTTCCGGCGGATACCGTTTATGGCCGGGCGCTGCGCGGCGATTTCGACGCGGTGCTGACCATGTACCATGATCAGGGCCAGATCGCGATGAAACTCGTCGGCTTCGATCGCGGCGTGACCCTGATGGGCGGCCTGCCCTTCCCGGTGTGCACGCCCGCCCACGGCACGGCCTACGAGATCGCCGGGCAAGGCATCGCCAACGTCGGCGCGACGCGCGAGGCGATTCTGCTGGCGGCGCGAATGGCATCACGAAACCATGCCGCGAAGTGCGCAGCGAACTGAGTACAAGCAAGGGGCGGGCAGCAAATCTCTTCACCTGATTTCACACACAAGAGGAGTCATACGATGGCACGAATCAAATTGACCGCCACGCTACTGGCGAGCGCGCTTTATGCAGCGGTCGCGGGCGCGGCCTGGGTTCCGGAAAGACCGGTCGAGTTCGTCGTCGCTTCGGGCGCCGGCGGCGGCACCGATACCTTTGCCCGCACCGTCCAGGCGATCATCGTCAAGTACAAGCTGATGGCCGCCCCGGTCGTCGTGGTCAACAAAGGCGGCGGCGCCGGCAGCGAAGGCTTTGTCTATGGTTCGGCGACGTCCGATGACCCGTATCGTGTGACCTTCGGCACCAACAATGAGTACCTGCTGCCGTTCGTCGCCAAGATGGGTTACACGGTTGAAAGTCTTGTTCCCGTGGCCGGAATGGCGCTCGACGAATTCCTGCTCTGGGTGCCTGCCGATTCTCCGTACAAGGACACCAAGAGCTTCATCGAGGCGGCGAAGAAGGGCGAGGGCTTGAAGATGGGCGGCTCGCAATCGAAGGACACCGACCAGACGCTGGTCAGCATGATCAGCGCGGCAACCGGCGCCAAGTTCACTTATATCCCGTTCAAGAGCGGCGGCGAAGCGGCCGTGCAACTGGCTGGCGGGCATATCGATTCGAACACCAACAATCCGAGCGAGAACATCGGTCAGTGGAAAGCCAACATGGTGCGCCCGCTGTGCGTCTTCAGCACGCAACGCATGGCCGCCGGACCCAAGGTCACCAAGGACATGGGTTGGTCCGACATCCCGCTGTGCAAGGATTCGGGCGTACCGATTCCGACCTATCAGATGCCGCGCACGGTGTGGCTGCCGGCCAAGGTATCGCCCGACGCGGTCGCCTTCTACTCCGCTCTGCTGAAGAAGGTCAGCGAGACGCCGGAATGGAAAACCTACATCGAGCGCAGCTCGCAAAGCGAAGTCTTTCTCACCGGCGACGCCCTGCGCGCCTACATCAAGCAGGACGCCGAACGGGCGATCGAAGTCTTCAAGCGCGAGAAGTGGACCGTTCAGTAAGCCCACCAGCGCGGTACCGCGGGACGGGGCATCCCCGTCCCGTTTTGTAATTCTCGTGGAGCAAGTCACATGCAAAACCCGTCAGCAACCCTGGTCAGCCGTTTTGCGGTCGAAGTTGCGACGGCCTGCCTGGTCATGGCCGTCGGCGCACTCGTCTGTTTCGGCGCACTCGAATATGGAATCGGCTGGGGTGACGCCGGCCCGCAGCCTGGCTACTTTCCGTTCTACGTCGGCCTGATCATCGTCTTTGCGAGCTGCGGCGTGCTGGTGCAGGCCATTCTCCAGCATCGCGACCGGCGCGAGACCTTCCTGACCTACGAACAGGGCGGGCGGATTCTGGCTTTTTTCGCTCCGATGTTCGGTTTCCTGCTGCTCTCGCTGCTGCTCGGCATGTACGTCGCGCTGACCATCTACCTGTGCAGCGTCATGGTCGTGCAAGGCGGTTACCGTTTTCCGAAAGCGGCGGCGATCAGCGTCGCGACGGCGCTCATCTCGTACGTGGTGTTCGAGGTATGGTTCCTCGTGCCGCTGCTCAAGGGCCCGCTCGAAGCCTGGCTCAACATTCATTGATCTGCGCCTGAGCGCGCGACAAGCAGATACTCAGCAAGAATTCGGGGAGAGCGGCGTTGGGAAATTTCGGCAACTTGATGGACGGCTTCGGCATCGCGCTGTCCTTTTACCATCTGGCATTGATGGCGGCGGGCGTGCTGCTCGGCATTCTGGTCGGCGTGCTGCCTGGGCTGGGCGCGCCCAACGGCGTGTCGCTGCTGCTGCCGCTGACCTTCACGATGGATCCGGTGTCGGCGATCATCCTGCTCACCAGCATGTACTGGGGCGCACTGTTCGGCGGTTCGACGACCTCGATCCTGTTCAACATTCCCGGCGAGCCTTCGTCGGTGGCGACGACTTTCGACGGCTACCCGATGGCCCAACAGGGCAAGGCGACGCAGGCGCTGACCCTGGCTTTCATGTCGGCCGGAACCGGCGCGCTGTTCGGCGTCGTGCTGATCACCGCGCTGTCGACCTGGGTCGCGCAATTCGCGCTTAAATTCAGTTCGCCCGAATATTTCGCCGTCTACCTGCTCACTTTCGCAAGCTTCATCGGCATGGGCAGTGCGTCGCCGTTCAAGGCGGTCGTCTCGATGATGCTCGGCTTCGCCTGCGCCGCGGTCGGCATGGACGGCGTTTCCGGCAACGTGCGGCTGACTTTCGGCTTCACCTCGCTGATTTCCGGAATCAGCTTCCTCGTCGCGGTGATCGGCCTTTTCGGTATCGGCGAATTGCTGCAAACGATGGTAGAGGGCCTGCGCTTCGAAGGCCTGCACGCGCGCATCAATATCCGCGACGTCTTCCATGCCATTTACACCCTGCCCAAATACTGGGTGACGCTGCTGCGCAGCGCGCTGATTGGCTGCTGGATGGGCATTACGCCGGGCGGGCCGACGGCCGCGTCGTTCATGAGCTATGGCCTGGCCAAGCGCTTTGCGCGCAACAAGGAGAATTTCGGCAAGGGCGATCCGAACGGCGTCATCGCCCCGGAAACGGCCGACCACTCGGCCGGAACCTGCGCCATCCTGCCGATGCTCGCGCTCGGCGTGCCCGGTTCGGCGACCGCGGCGGTGATGATGGGCGGGCTGATGATCTGGGGACTGACGCCCGGACCGATGCTCTTCATCGAACGTCCCGACTTCGTCTGGAGCCTGATCGCCAGCATGTATCTGGGCAACGTGATGGCGGTGGTGCTGGTGCTCGCGACCGTGCCTTTCTTCGCCGCCATCCTGCGCATTCCGTTTTCCATCATCGGGCCGATGATCGTCGTCGTCTGTTTCATCGGCGCTTACACGATCGCCGGATCGACGCTCGATCTCTGGCTGGTGCTGCCCTTCGGCATCCTCGGCTACGTGTTCAAGAAACTCGATTATCCGATCGCGCCGATGGTCCTCGCGATGGTGCTCGGCGACAAGGCCGAAGACGCTTTCCGCCAGTCGATGATCTTCTCCAAGGGTTCGCTCGGCATCTTTTGGACCAACTCGACGCTGGTCGCCGCGATCATGACGATCGCCATGGTTCTCTTGTTCTGGCCGCTGCTCAGCCGGCTCATCGGCCGCTTGCGCCAGGCGAACTGAGGCGCGATGTCCGGGCGCGAACGCATCGGTTTTGTCGGCGCCGGCCTGATGGGCCGCGGCATGGCCTTGAATCTGCTCAAGGCCGGCCATCCGCTGCAGTTGTTCATTCACCGCCAGCGCGCAGGGCTCGATGCGCTGTTCGCGCTTGGCGCCGGCGAGACCACGGACTTGCGCGAACTCGCCCGCCGCGCGCAGACCATCATCCTATGCGTCGATAAGGCGGAAACGGTGCGCAGCAGCGTCGCCGGCCTCTTGCCCGAACTGCGTTCCGATCACCTGCTGATCGACGCGACGACTTCGGATCCGGCGGCGACGCGCGAAATCGCCGCGCAACTCCGGCGTCATGGCGTCAGCTACGCCGATGCGCCGATCACCGGCGGGCCGGTGCAGGCCGAAGCCGGCGCACTCGGTTCGCTGGTCGGCTGCGATGAAGCGCTGTTTGCGCGCGTGAAAGATATCGTCGCCACTTACTCGAAAGCGGTGCAGCGGATCGGCGAGATCGGCAGCGGTCATTTCGCCAAACTGCTCAACAACTTCGTCACCCACGGCACCGTCACGCTGCTCGCCGAGGCCTATGGGCGCGCGCGCGAGAACGGCGTCGACTGGCAGGCGCTCTATGCGGTGATGGAAGCGGGCGCGGCGCGCTCGGGAACGCTCGAGAAAATGGTCAAGCCCGCACTGTCTGGCGATTTCGATGGAAGCCGCTTCTTCATTCGCAACGCGCAAAAGGATCTCGCCTATTTTTGCCGCGTCGCGGAAACGTCGGAGCGCGGCGCCAGCGAACTCGGTGAAACGATACGCGGCGTATTCGATCGCGCTGTCGCCGCCGATCTCGGCGAGCGCTATGTCAGCGCGCTGCTGAGTCCTGAACTCCGCGTGCCGAAGGAATAGAAAGCGAAAAAAAACCGCGTCGGCCATTGCTGGCGAACGCGGTCTTTGATCTCCCCCTGCATCGTCATTCGGGCGCGAGCCGGAATGACGACTTGTCCAACGTTTCCCCTAGAACCCCAACCCGAGCAACTGCACCCCACAAATCACGGTGACGATCATCGCAACGCCGTAGCAGAGCAGCTTGGCGCCCATACCGGCATGAATGCCGAACTCGTGCAGCGAGTGGTATATGCGATGCACGCAGAACCACAGCGACAACGAGATGATCGCGAAAATGAAACCCTTGCCGATGAAATTCTGCGCGAAGGCCAGCATCTTCGGGTAGCTCATCGTGCCGGGCGGCAGGATGAAACCGAGCGGAACGGCAATGCCGGTGATGAAGATCATCATCGGCACGAACAGCGCCGACAACATGCCGCCGGCGCCGAACAGGCCCCAGAAAATTGGCGCGTTGGAACGCGTGCGATACTTGGTCATAGTGCAATCCTCCAAACCAGGCCGAGCAGTGCCAGTCCGGCTGCGGCGGCAACCGCCAGGGCGCTGCCGGTAAGAACTTCGGGCGCGAGTTTCTTGCCGCCGACGATGACCGGCGGCATGGTGATCGGCAGGATCTTGAACCACGAGATCGTGTGATACACGGCCCCGGCCAGCAGCACCAGATGGCAAATCACCGAGACCGGGCTTTGCATCGCTGCCAGCCAGGCGTTCCATGCGGCTTCGCCCTGGCCGAGCCGGACGACGCCGACCAGCAGGACAAGCGCATAGGCGGCGACGAACAGCGCGGTGGCCTCGTGCAGCATGTACTCGACGTAATACGGGTTCTTCTTCCACCATCCGTCCATCGGACGGACATAAGGCTTACGCTTGCTCACTTGGAACCCCCCTTCGGCGACAGGAAGCGCAGGAAGTAATCCTTCGCTGCATTGGCTTTGTTGATATTGACGGCGCTGGCCGGATCGACGTGTTTCGGACAGACTTCCGAGCAATAGCCAACCGCGCTGCAGACATAGACGCCTTCTTCGGAAGCGACGAGTTCCATGCGCGACGCGCTGGCGCCGTCGCGCGAGTCCATGTTGTAGCGGTGCAGCAGGGCCATCGCGCCGGGGCCGATGAAGTCGGGGTTGAGGCCGAACTGCGGGCAGGCCGCGTAGCACAGCGTGCAGTTGATGCACGAGGTGAACTGGATGTAGGCGTTGAACTGCGCGGGCGTCTGCAGGTACTCGCCCTCGGCCAGCGTTTTCGGCGTTTTCGGAATGATGTAGGGCTGGATGCTTTCGAGCTTCTCGATGAAACCGGAGAGATCGACGACCAGGTCCTTCTCGATCGGGAAGTTGGCCAGCGCTTCGATGCGGATGCGGTTCGGATAGTAGTCGCGCAGGAAGGTCTCGCACGACAGCTTCGGGATGCCGTTGATCATCATGCC
>CAIXAY010000289.1 GCA_903917505.1 uncultured beta proteobacterium
TCGGCGCCTGCCTGACCGCGGGCAAGGCCGCGCACCTGTTCAAGCCGGGCAACCACGGTTCGACCTTCGGCGGCAACCAGCTGGCGACCACCGCGGCGCTGACCGTCATCGACGTGATGGAAAGAGATGGCCTGATCGCCCAGGCCGAACAGGTCGGCCAGCTGATCCGCGCCGGACTCGCGCAGGCGCTCGCCGGCGTGGCCGGGGTCGTCGATATCCGCGGCCAGGGCCTGATGATTGGCGTCGAACTCGACCGGCCATGCAACGAACTGGTGACGCGCGCGCTCGACAGCGGCCTCTTGATCAACGTGACGGCCGACACGGTCGTGCGCCTGCTGCCGCCACTGACCTTCAGCAGCGAGGAAGGGCAGGAACTCGTCGCCCGCCTGGCCGTTCTGATCCGCGATTTTCTCGGCGCCTGAGCGGGGTTCGCCATGAGCAAACCGGATCTCAAGCACTTTCTCCAGTTCAAGGATTTCAGCCGGCAGGAGTTCGATTACCTGTTCGAACGCACGCGCTGGATCAAGGAACAGTTCAAGTCCTACAAGCGCTACTGGCCGCTCTCCGACCGCACGCTGGTGATGATCTTCGAGAAGGCCAGCACGCGCACGCGCCTGTCTTTCGAGGCCGGCATGCAGCAGCTCGGCGGCGCGGCGATCTATCTCAACACCCGCGATTCGCAACTCGGGCGCGGCGAGCCGGTCGAAGACGCGGCGCAGGTCATTTCGCGCATGAGCGACGTGGTGATGATACGCACCTTCGAGCAGGATATCGTCGAACGCTTTGCCGCCAACTCGCGTGTGCCGGTGATCAACGGCCTGACCAACGAGTATCACCCGTGCCAGATTATGGCCGACATCTACACCTATATCGAGCAGCGCGAATCGATCCAGGGCAAGACGGTGGCCTGGATCGGCGATTCGAACAACGTCTGCAACACCTGGCTGCAGGCCGCCGAGGTGCTCGATTTCCAGGTCCACGTGTCGACGCCGCCGGGTTACGAGGTCGAAGTCGAGCGCGCGGGCCTGCTCGGCACCGGGCATTTCAAGCAGTTCGCCGATCCGATGGACGCGGCGCAGGGCGCCGACATCGTCACCACCGACGTGTGGACCTCGATGGGCTTCGAAGCGGAGAACGAAGAGCGGATGCGCGATTTCGCCGACTGGCAGGTCGACGCCGAGATGATGCGCGTCGCGCGGCCGCAGGCGATCTTCCTGCACTGTCTGCCGGCGCATCGCGGCGAGGAAGTTTCGGCCGAGGTCATCGACGGGGCGCAGAGCCGGGTCTGGGACGAGGCCGAGAATCGTTTGCATGTACAAAAGGCGCTGATGGAGTATCTGGTCCTCGGCCCCGTGAATTCGTAAATCTGCAATTCGTAGCGTGGAGTGTTGAAAATGAGCGATACCAAAAAGGCAGTGCTGGCGTATTCGGGCGGTCTCGATACCTCGGTGATTTTGAAGTGGTTGCAGGATACCTACCAGTGCGAGGTGGTCACCTTCACCGCCGACCTCGGCCAGGGCGACGAACTCGAAGCGGCGCGGCCCAAGGCCATCAAGTTCGGCATCAAGCCCGAGAACATTTACATCGACGATCTGCGCGAGGAATTCGTGCGCGATTTCGTCTTCCCGATGTTCCGCGCCAATACCGTCTACGAAGGCGAATACCTGCTCGGCACCTCGATCGCCAGGCCGCTGATCGCCAAGCGCATGATCGACATCGTGAACCTCACCGGCGCCGACGCGATCGCCCACGGCGCCACCGGCA
>CAIXAY010000290.1 GCA_903917505.1 uncultured beta proteobacterium
GGTGTCAGCGGCATCGGCCGCGGCGACCGCATTCTAAAACTTTAGTGACGCGTGAGGAGGGGCCGCCCGCCTTCGTTTGCAGGCGGACTCGCGCATCTTCCCGCTCCGAGTCACACCGCTTCACTACTTAAATGAAAGGGAACACCATGAAAGTCTATTACGACAAGGACGCCGATCTCTCGCTGATCAAGGGCAAGAAGGTCACCATCGTCGGTTACGGTTCGCAGGGGCATGCGCACGCGCAGAATCTCTCCGATTCCGGCGTCAAGGTCACGGTCGGCCTGCGTGCCGGCGGCGCATCCTGGGACAAGGTCGGCAAGGCCGGCATCAAGGTCGAGGAAGTCGCCAAGGCGGTCAAGGGCGCCGATGTCGTGATGATGCTGCTGCCCGACGAGAACATCCCGGCGGTGTATTACAACGACGTCGAGCCGAACATCAAGAAGGGCGCGACGCTCGCCTTCGCGCACGGTTTCAACATCCATTACAACCAGGTCATTCCGCGCGCCGATCTGGACGTCATCATGATCGCCCCGAAAGGCCCGGGCCATACGGTGCGCTCCGAGTACCTCAAGGGCGGCGGCGTGCCTTCGCTGATCGCCGTGCACCAGAACATTTCGAAGAAGGCCAAGGACATCGCGCTGTCGTACGCAGCGGCGATCGGCGGCACCAAAGGTGGGGTCATCGAGACGAGTTTCCGTGAAGAGACCGAAACCGACCTGTTCGGCGAACAGACCGTGCTTTGCGGCGGCGTCGTCGAACTGGCGAAGATGGGTTTCGAGACGCTGGTCGAAGCCGGCTATGCGCCGGAAATGGCTTATTTCGAGTGCCTGCACGAAATCAAATTGATCGTCGACCTGATGTACGAAGGCGGCATCGCCAACATGAACTACTCGATCTCGAACAACGCCGAGTTCGGCGAATACGAGACCGGCCCGCTGGTGATCAACGAAGAGTCGCGCAAAGCCATGCGCGCGGCGCTCAAACGCATCCAGAATGGCGAATACGCGAAGGCCTTCATCCAGGAAGGCAAGACCAATTATCCTTCGATGACGGCGAATCGCCGCCTGACGGCCGAGCACCAGATCGAGACGGTCGGCGCCAAGCTGCGCGACATGATGCCGTGGATCAAGAAGAACAAACTGGTTGATCAGACCCGTAATTAAGTTTTTTGGGTGGCTGCTCGACGGGGCGTTGTTGCTTGGGCTCGCCGTGCAATAGCACTGTCTTCGCCCGCGCGCCTAGCCCCGTCTTCGCTTGAGGCGGTGTCGTATTCTGACCCGCTCAAGGGTCTTATTGCTTCGGCACAGTGGAGTTTGAATCGGTCGTCATACCGGCGAAAGCCGGTATCCAGTGCCGGAGAGGAATCCGCTCCGGGACCTCGGCCTTCGCCGGGGAGACGATTTTCAACTTTAGTCGTGTCGGCTCGATAGTGGAGTTTCAATGAACTACCCGCATCCGATTTTCGCCCGGGAGGGCTGGCCCATCATGGCCGGCGCTTTTGTTGTTGCCGTGTTGGTTTCAGTCTATGCCTGCGTCTGGTCGCTGCCGTTCTGGCTGATCTTTGTTTTCTGCGTGCAATTCTTCCGCGATCCGCCGCGCCAGATTGCCGGCGGGTCGAAGAGCGTACTGGCGCCGGCCGACGGGCGCGTCGTGGCCGTCGAGGAAGCCGAAGATCCCTATCTCAAGCGGCGCGCGCTCAAGATCAGCGTCTTCATGAACGTATTCAACGTGCATTCGAACCGTTCGCCGGTCAAGAGCCGCGTGCAGGGCAAGTGGTATGCGCCGGGCAGCTTCCTCAACGCCTCGCTCGACAAGGCTTCGCTCGAGAACGAGCGCTGCGCCCTGCATCTGAAGACTGACGACGGTCGCGACGTCACCTGTGTGCAGATCGCCGGCCTCGTGGCGCGCCGCATCCTCAACTACGTCGATGTCGGGTCGTTCTTGGCCGCCGGTCAGCGTTACGGCTTCATCCGCTTCGGCTCGCGCGTCGATGTATATTTGCCGCTCGATAGCCGCGTCAAAGTGGTGATCGGCGACAAGGTATTCGCCACGAGCTGCGTGCTCGCCGAGTTGTCCTAGCTTGGGTCGGCTGGCTGCCGGCTGCGTCTGATATAGGCGATGCTGGCGCAGAAGAAGAGCAGCGCGAGCACGATTTCGGCGCTTGCCAACCAGCGCACGGCGCCGCTCTCGCTGGTGGCGCGAACGACGCCCTCGATGAAATAGATCAGGATCAGCAAGGTCGCCCACTGATAGGTGTAGCGGCGGCCGTTCAGGATGCCAAAGAGCGGCGTGAGCAGCGGCAGGCATTTCAATACCA
>CAIXAY010000291.1 GCA_903917505.1 uncultured beta proteobacterium
ACGCTATTCTCACCCTTCGCCGCGCATTGTCCAAGCGCGCGGTCGGCAGGGCGGGATGTTAAACTGTCTCATGCGCCGGCTGCGGCGGATTTTGCCGTCCCACGCGCCGACAGGTGCCGGCGCCCTGGCCCTGTCTTCTCCCGCGAGCCATTCATAGCCTGTCCTGATCTGTCGATGTTTCCTTCTCCACGCCGCCCGCTGTTGCGGGCCCTGACGGCCTCCGTGCTGATTCATGCGGCGCTCGTGCTGAGCGCGGTCAGCGCGTTGCCGCCACTGCTGGAGAATCCGGCAACGACCATCAGCGTGGCGATCAAATCCGCTGCGCGTCGCGATCCGGCGCCGGCCATCGCGGCCGCCGCGCCTGCGGCAAAGCTTTTGCCGGCGCGCGCCGAGCGGCCCGAGCCCAAGGCGCAGGGAGTGCTTGCGGTCGAGAGCCCCGCCGCTGCGCCGACTGTTCCGCTCGCGCCGCCGGCAGGCAGCGCCGCCGCCAGCGCCGCTTCATCGCCGCCCGCGTCCGCGGCGCGCGGCGGAACCGGCGCGAATGTGAATCCCGCGTCGGCGCGCGCCGGCGTCAGCGCCGACGATCTGCGCCAGTACAGCATGTCGCTCGGCCTTGCCGCCCGCCGCTTCAAGCGCTATCCGGCGCTGGCGAGGGAGCGCGGCTGGGAAGGCCGGGCCGAGGTGGCGCTGGTTTTCAGTGCGCCGCTGCCGCTGCCGGAAGTCGTGCTGCTGCGCTCGAGCGGCCGCACCGTTCTCGACGAGCAGGCGGTCGAAATGATGACGCAGGCCAGCCGCGTCACCGCCTTGCCCGACGGCTTGAAGGGGCGTGAATTCCGCCTGCCGCAGGCGATTCAATTCAGCCTGGCCGACGATCAGTAGGCGGTGGCGGCAGGTCGCTTTCGTGCAGGGCGAAATGCCCGGCGCGGCGATCGGCAAAGTAAGTCTTGAGGCAGAACGCGACACTGCGGAAGGCGATCTCGGCCCAGGGGATGTCGGCTTCGGAAAAAAGGGCGGTTTCCAGGCTCTCGCTGCCCGCGGCAAAGTCGGGGGCGAGCAGTCGCCCGCGGTAAAAGAGATGGACCTGGTCGATGTGGGGCACATTGACCAGGCAGAACAAGGCGTCGATTTCAACGCGCGCGCAGGCTTCCTCCAGGGTTTCGCGCAAAGCCGCCTGGCGGGCCGTTTCGCCGTTCTCCATGAAGCCGGCGGGCAAGGTCCATAAGCCGTAGCGCGGTTCGATGGCGCGGCGGCAGAGCAGAATCTCGCCCTGCCATTCCGCGACGCAGCCGATGACGAGCTTGGGATTGAGGTAATGGATGGTTGCGCAGCGCGGACAGACATGGCGCGCCAGCGAGTCGCCTTGCGGCACGTAGAATTCGACCGGTGCGCCGCAGTGGCTGCAAAAGTTCATCGCGCTGTTCATCTGTGCATTCTATACGATGCCCGCCGGCGCCCGCCCGGGCGCTTTCTGCTATTTCTCGCAGGCTCTTGTTTCACCGCGCGCCTCATCCCGCTACAATAGGCCCCCATAAGCGAGATTCATGGTCAAGCCTATCAACAGCTTAGCTTGACGGGGAGAATTAATGTTTCTGATCATTGCCTATGTCATTATCCTGGCCGCGTCGCTCGGGACCTACGCTGTGCACGGCAGCCTGGCGGCCCTGTGGATGCCGTTCGAATATCTGGCGATCGTCGGCCTGGCGCTCGGCGGCTTCATCGGCGGCAACGATCCCAAGGTCATCAAATCGACGATAGGCGCATTGCCAAGCCTGTTCAAGGGCTCGAAATACAACAAGGCGCTCTACATTGATTTGCTGGCCATGCTGTTCGAAGTCCTGGCCAAGGTGCGCAAGGAAGGCCTGATGTCGATCGAGAACGACGTCGAGAATCCGCACGAGAGCCCGATTTTCGGCAAGTATCCGACGCTGGCCAGCGATCATCACGTGATGGAGTTCATTACCGATTATCTGCGCATGATGGTCGGCGGCAATCTCAACGCGCTCGAAATCGAGAACCTGATGGATATCGAAATCGAGACGCATCACCACGAGGCCGAGGTTCCGGGGCACGTCATGGCCAAGATGGCCGACGGCCTGCCGGCCTTCGGTATCGTCGTCGCGGTGATGGGCGTGGTCAACGTCATGGGCTCGGTCGGCGAACCGCCGGCGGTGCTCGGCAAGATGATCGGCGGCGCGCTGGTCGGGACCTTCCTCGGCATCCTGGTCTCCTACGGTTTCGTCACGCCGATTGCCACGCAGCTCGAGCAGAAAGCGCACGCCGGATCCAAGATCTACCAGGTCATCAAGGTGGTGCTGCTGGCTTCGATGTCGGGCTATGCGCCGCAGGTGGCGGTCGAGTTCGGACGCAAGGTGCTGTTCTCGAGCGATCGTCCGACCTTCATCGAACTTGAGACCGAGCTCAAGGCGCGCAAGGGTAGATAGTGCGTCAGACGCGCAACGAGGATAGGGCATGAGCGAAGACGTACGTCCGATAGTCATCAAGCGCATCAAGAAGGTGGAGGGCGGCGCCCACGGCGGGGCGTGGAAGCTCGCCTATGCCGACTTCGTGACGGCGATGATGGCCTTCTTCATGCTGATGTGGCTGCTCGGTTCGACCGCCGCCGGCGATCTCAAGGGCATCGCCGATTTCTTTCTCAATCCGCTCAAGGTCAGCATGTCCGGCGGTTCCGGGGCGGGCGATGCGACCAGTGTTTTGAAGGGCGGCGGCAAGGATTTGACGAGCAGCACGGGCCAGGTCAAGGATGGCGACGTGCAGGCGAAGAAAAAGTCGACACCGCTGCGCGAAGCGCGCGCGGAAGACCTGCGCAAGGAATTCGAACAGCGCGAAAAGGCATCGCTCAATGAGCTCAAGCAAAACATCGAGAAGCTCATCGAGAGCAATTCGATGCTCAGGCAGTTCAAGAACCAGCTCCTGATCGACGTTACGCCCGAAGGCCTGCGCATCCAGATCATCGATGAAAAGAACCGTCCGATGTTCGATACCAGCAGCGCCGAGCTCAAGCCCTATACCAAAGTCATTCTGCGCGAAATCGGCCGGGCGCTGAACGCCGTGCCGAACAAGGTCAGTTTCTCCGGGCATACCGATGCCGCGCAGTTTGGCGGCGGCGAAAAAGGCTTCTCCAACTGGGAGCTCTCGGCCAATCGCGCCAACGCCTCGCGGCGCGAGATGATCGCCGGCGGCATGGATGAAAACAAGGTCCTGCGCGTCGTCGGGCAGTCCTCGACCGTGCTGTTCGACAAGAACGATCCGCTGAGTTCGGCCAACCGGCGGATCAACATCGTCGTTCTCAACAAGCGCACCGAAGAAGCCATGCTCCAGGAAGACGGAAATGCCACCGTCGATCTCGGCGCTGAAGCCGCGGATGCAGCGGGCAAGTCCGGCGGGACAAACTGAGTGCCGCCGCAGGCCCTTGCAGGAGCGGCGATCGTTGCGGTCCCTACTGTATAAAGCCGGGAGGCTGACCAGTGCGTGAACAATTGCCCCCAGGAAATCAATTGCCGCTGCGGCGCGACAGCGCCGAGCGCGAATTCGCCTTTGCCACGGCCGACTTCGACCGCGTGCGCAAGCTGATCTACGAGCACGCCGGCATCTCGCTCTCGACGACCAAGCAGGACATGGTCTATAGCCGCCTGGCGCGGCGCCTGCGCGAAACCCGGCTGAAATCCTTTGCCGAATATCTGGCCCTGCTCGAGCGCGGCGACCGGCAGGAATGGGAAAAATTCGTCAATTCCCTGACCACCAATCTCACTTCCTTCTTTCGCGAGCCGCATCACTTCCCGATCCTCGCCGAGCACCTGAAGACGCTGCAAGGGCGGTCGCCGATCAACATCTGGTGTTCCGCCGCATCGACCGGGGAGGAGCCTTACAGCATCGCCATGACCGTCGTCGAAACCTTCAACAGCTTCAACGTGCCGGTGTCCATCGTGGCTTCCGATCTCGACACCAGCGTGCTCGCCACGGCAGCCAAGGGCGCTTATCCGCCGGACCGCCTGGACCGGATGTCGCCCGAGCGCCTGAGCCGGTTCTTCGTCAAGGGCGGCGACGGGTCCGCCACGGTACGGCCGGAATTGCGTCGCCTGGTGAGCTTCCAGCGCCTCAATCTGCTTGAGCCGAACTGGTCGATACGCGGCCCGGTCGACGCGCTATTCTGCCGCAACGTCATGATCTATTTCGACAAGACGACGCAATACAAGATACTCAAGCGCTTCGCCCCGCTGATGTCCGAGAGCGGCCTGCTTTTCGCCGGACATTCGGAAAGTTTCCTGCACGCCGTGGATCTGTTTCGTTCGCTGGGGAAGACCGTCTACGAACTGGCGTCCAGGCGCCGCTGAAATGGAAAATTCGACGCCCGTTCCGGCCAAGGCGATACGGCCGGTAGTCAATGGCAGCTGGATCATTTTCGTCGGGGCATCGACGGGCGGAACGGAAGCGGTCAAGAATTTCCTGCTCGGGATCCCGCCCACCTGCCCGCCCATCCTGATCGTGCAGCACATGCCGGAATCGTTCACCGGGTCCTTCGCCGCGCGGCTGAACAGCCTCTGCAAGGTCCGCGTCATCGAGGCGCAAGGCGGCGAATTGCTCGAGTCGGGGACGGCTTACGTGGCGCCGGGTCATTCGCACCTGAAGATCGCGCGCAAGGCCTCGGGTTATGCCACGGAATTACTCAAGACGCCGCCGGTCAATCGCCATCGTCCGTCGGTGGATGTGCTCTTCGACTCGGCCGCCGAGCTGATCGGGCACAACGCGGTCGGCGTCATCCTCACCGGCATGGGCAAAGACGGCGCCTGCGGCCTGCTGCGCATGCGCAAGGCGGGGGCGCGCACCTTCGGGCAAGACGAGGCCAGCTGTGTCGTCTACGGCATGCCGCGCGAGGCGGCGCTGATCGGCGCCGTCGAGCATGTCGCCGGCCTGCAGGAATTGTCGCAGCGGGTGATGGCGGTTGTAGGAATGACGAAAGCATAAATAGACGTCCTCCGGTATTGACTTTAAAGGCATTGGGGTTATTTAATGGCTGACGGTCCGGTCGCAGGGCTTCTCTTTTATTATGATATTGGTATATGCTGTGGAACTGCAGGAAAGGCGATGCCGTGCCGTGCCG
>CAIXAY010000292.1 GCA_903917505.1 uncultured beta proteobacterium
ATCGCGGTCAGGGCTTTCTCGCCGCCCGAGAGCAGGTGGATCGTCGAATTCTTCTTGCCCGGCGGCTGCGCCATCACTTGCAGGCCAGCGTCGAGGATCTCCTCGCCGGTCATGATCAGCGCCGCTTCGCCGCCGCCGAAGAGCACCGGGAAAAGCTGGCCAAAGCTGCGGTTGACCGCATCGAAGGTCGCCTGCAGGAGATCGCGCGTTTCGCGGTCGATGCGGCGGATGGCGTTTTCCAGCGTTTCCATCGCCTGCGTCAAATCTTCCGATTGCGCGTCGAGATAGGTCTTGCGCTCGCGTGCCGCTTCAAGCTCATCGAGGGCTGCCAGGTTGACTGCGCCGAGTTCCTCGATCGAGGTTTGCAGCGCGGCGATCGCATTCTGCAAGGCGCCCGGGCGGGCGCCGGGCAAATCGCCGGCAAGGCTTTGCTCGTCGGCATGCACCTCGAGCAACTGCGAGGCGAACTGCTCGGCGTTGAGGTTCGCCGCCTGCTCCTTCAATTTGAGTTCGCCGATCCGTTCGCGCAGCGGGTCGAGGCTGTGCTCGACCTTCAGGCGTTCCTCTTCGAGCGCGCGCAGCCCGCCGGTCGCCGCTTCGAGCGCATCGCGCGCGGCGGCGAGCGCCTGTTCGCGCGCCACGCGCTGATCGAGCGCCGCCTGCAGCTGCGGTTCGAGATCCTCGGCCTGCATGGCCTCGGCGGTTTCGGCGCAGCGGCCGAGTTCGTCGACGATGCGCTCGAGCTGGGTGCGCGCCAGCTCGCCGCTGCGGATGACTTCTTCGATCTTGTTGCGGCATTCGCGCTGCGAAAACTGCGCCTCGCGCAACTCGCGCTCGACGCCGTTAACTTGCTCGCGCTCGTCGCGCAAGGCGCGTTCGGCCTGCTCGAAACGGGCCCTGGCCGCATCGAGCCCGCGCTGCAAGTCGCCGACTTGCGCGCGCTGTTCTTCGATCGCCGTATCCGCGGCGCTGAGCCGCTCCCGCTCGGCGTCTTCCTCGGCCGCCATTTCCGCGAGCCCGGCGTCGATCTGCGCCTGGCGCTCATTGAAGCGGTCGAGCGCCTGCGCGAGCTTCAGCGTTTCAACCTGGATGGCGTGCGCCTGCTCCTGCAGATTGTTGAGATCCTGGCGCGCTTCCTGCAAGGTGTTTTGTGCGTCCTCGAGACGCGCTTCGATTTGCGCCAGGCGCTCCTGCTCCTGTTCGACCCGCGCTTCGTGTTCGGCGATCACGCCGCCGAGTTCCTCGATTTCGCGCTGCCGTTCAAGCAAGCCGTGTTCGGCCGCGTCCGGCGCGAACAGCGTGACGCTCTGCCGGCTGACCACGTCGCCACCGGGCGTCACGCAGCAGGCCGCGCCGGCCAGGCTGTCGCGCTGGGCCAGCGCCGACGCGAGGTCGGGCGAGGTGCTGACGTCGCTCAGCCAGTCGGCCAGAATGGCGTTGATTTTCGCATCGCTGCAGCGCAGGCGCGCCAGCAGGCGGTCTGCGGCGGCATTCGCCGTCGCGCCCTCGACCGGCAGCATCAGAGTCAACTTGCTGCCCGGCCTGTCCTTGGCCCACGCCGGGTCGGCTTCGGCCGCGGTGAGCGCGCTGATGCGCTCGCGCAGCACGGCTTCGACCGCATTTTCCCAGCCGGCCTCGACGTGCAGCGATTTCCACAGCGGCTCGTGCTTGTCGAGGTGATGGCGGTGCAACCAGTCGCCGAGCTTGTCGTCGCCCTGCACGCGTCTTTGCAGCTGCTCGAGCGCCGCGCGCCGGGCATGCGCTTCGGCGCGATCTTTCTGCACGTGCTGCACCTGCGCCAGCACCTCGCGGCGCTGCTGTTCGAACTGCGGCAGCGCCTGTTGCTGGTCGGCCACCGAATCCTGCCCGGCGGCAATGCCCTGGCGCAATTCGGCCAGCGCCTGCTGCTTGAATTCGAAGGCTTCGCGGTCGGGCACCGGCAAGGCTTCGCGCTCCTGCGCCAGGCGTTCGCGGCGGCCGGCGATGATCTGCAGCGAGCGCTGGGCATGGCCGCGATTGGCCTGTTCGACTTGCAGCCGTTGATCGGCTTGCGCGACGACGCCGCGCTGCACGTTGACCTCTTCCTGCGCCGCGGCGTGCGCCTCCTCGGCGACCGGCAAACGCTCCTGCTGCGCCGCGAGGCGCATCTCACCCTGCTCGACGCGCTCGTCGGCGAGCGCCGCGAGACCCAGCCAGCGGGCGTGCTCGGCGGCCAGCCTTTCGACTTCCGCCTGCCAGTGCACCTGATCGTCGGTGAGTTGTGTCAGGCGCGACTCATACTCGTGCTGCGAATCGCGGCGGTGGCGGATTTCAGCTTCCAGTCGCGCCACCTCGGCGTTGGCCGTGAACAACTCGCTTTGCTTGCTGTGCACGCCGTCACTGGCGGCGAAATGGCACTCGCGCGCCTCCTCGAGGCTGGCCTCGGTGGCGCGCAAGGCGGCATTCTGACTCTCGAGTTCGAGCGCGACGCGCTCGACATCGCGCGCCAGGCGCTGACATTCAGCCTGCGCGTCGTTGCGCCTGAGCAGCCATAGCAGTTGCTGCTTGCGCGTCAGTTCTTCGCTGAAGCTCCGGTATTGCCGGGCGACCGCGGCCTGGCCTTCGAGCCGTTCCATCTGCGCGCCGAGTTCGGAACGGATGTCGTCGACGCGCGTCAGGTTGTCGCGCGTGTCGCCGATACGGCTCTCGGTTTCCTTGCGCCGTTCCTTGTACTTGGTGACGCCCGCGGCCTCTTCGAGAAAGACGCGCAATTCGTCGGGGCGCGCCTCGATGATGCGTGAAATCGTCCCTTGCCCGATGATCGCGTAAGCGCGCGGGCCGAGGCCGGTGCCGAGGAAAAGGTCGGTGATATCCTTGCGCCGCACGTGCAGATTGTTGATGTAGTACTCGGACGGGCCGGCGCGCGTCAGCAGGCGCCGGACCGACAATTCGGCGTACTGCGACCACTGTCCGGCAATGCGTCCGAGCGAGTTGTCGAAGACCAGTTCGACCGCAGCCCGCGAGACGGCCTTGCGCGTTCCCGAACCGTTGAAGATGACGTCCTGCATCGACTCGCCACGCAACTCGGAGGCCTTCGATTCGCCGAGCACCCAGCGCACGGCGTCGATCACGTTCGACTTGCCGCAGCCGTTCGGCCCGACCACGCCGACGAGCTGCCCCGGCAGCGCGATCGTCGTCGGATCGACGAAGGACTTGAATCCGGCAAGTTTGAGTTTTGTCAGGCGCATGAAAGGGAACGCAGGCTAGGCGGCCGCTCGAATAGGGGTTCTGGCGAGCATCGTATGACGCCGCACTGGCACGACTTGAGCGCTTATAATAACATTTTGCCGGGCGGATTCGCTTGCCGACGGCTCGATTCTGGACTCCTCATGACGACGCGACCCGCCACGACTCTCGAAACCTTTGCCAATCCGGCGCCGCAGCGCGATTTCCACATCCACATGGAAATTCCCGAGTTTACCTGCCTCTGTCCGAAAACCGGCCAGCCCGATTTCGCGACACTGATCCTCGACTACATTCCCGAAAAGACCTGTATCGAACTCAAGAGCCTCAAACTCTATATCTGGTCTTTCCGCGACCAGGGCTGCTTTCACGAGGCGGTGACCAACCGCATCCTCGACGATCTGGTGCAGGCCAGCAAGCCCCGCTTCATGCGCCTGACCGCCCGCTTCTACGTGCGCGGCGGGATTTTCACCAACGTCATTGCCGAACACCGCAAGAAGAACTGGAAACCGCTTGCCCGGGTTGATCTGGCCGAATTTCCCGCCGCAGCCAACACGCGAGGCTAATCAAATGAACAACGAAACCACAGCGCAAGCGCAACTTTCCGACGCTCAACTCGATCGTCTCGAAACCCTGCTCGACGAGCTGCCGGACGCCATGCGTCTCGACGAAATCCAGGGCTATCTCTGCGCCGCCCTCTCCGGTCCGCAGGCAATTCCCGAAGAAGACTGGCTCGCCGATACACTGGGCGGCGAAGAAGCGCTGGCCAGCCAGGCCGGCAACGAAGCCGCCGAGATCCTGCGCTGTTTCGCTGTGGCGATTGAAGCCGCGCTGGCCGCCGGCGAAGCGCCGGTGCTCTTGCTTTACGCCAAGGAAGACGACGAAAACGGACCGAGCGATTACCTTCCCTGGTGCCAGGCTTATCTTGCCGGCGTCGATGCTGCCGAAGACGACTGGTTCGAATTTCTCGGCGAAAGCGAAGACGAAGAAGACAGCGACGAAATCGTCTACCTCGACGAACGCCTGTTTCCCTTCATGGTGCTGACCGGCGAAGCCGAAGCCGCGGCTCGCGAACACGGTGAAAAATGGCCGCAGGGTGAGCAACGCGAACAGCTTGAAAACGATTGCCAGGAAGACCTTCCACTTGCCGTAACCGACATCTACCGCTTCTGGGCCGCCAAGCGCGGCACGCCGACGATCCGCCGGGATGAACCCAAGGTTGGCCGTAACGATCCCTGCCCCTGCGGCAGCGGCAGGAAATACAAGCAGTGCTGCGGCCGGGAGTCCTGAAGCGCGGCGTCTCCCTTCGCCTCGCGACCGATTCAGGACGTGCTTGCCTGGCGCTCCAATTTCGCTGACAGCACCGTGGCGGCAACGATCAGTGCGCCGCCGATCCACTCGCGCAGGCCGAGCAGTTCGCCGGCCAGCAGCCATGACGAGAGCGCGGCGAAGCCAACCTCGGAAAGCATGATGACGATGGCCCGGTTGGCCGCCACGCGCGCCAACCCGTACTGCACGACGAAGTTGACGAAGAGCAGGACCACCCCGATCAGGACCAGCAGCAGCCAGACCGGTGCGGCACTGGCGAGCGGCAGCGGCGCGCCGCCAGCAAGGATCAGCGCCGCGCCGACAGCGAGCACGCCGGCGAAGGAAACGATGGACTTGTTTTCGATGCTGATGCCTTTCGCATAGCGCGAGAGGACGTTGAACAGGGCGAAGGAGAAACCGGCGCAGAGCCCGAACCAGTCGGCGGCATCCTGCGGTACCGGCCAGCCGACCGCCGGCTGCCACAACATCGTTGCGGCGCCGGCCAGCGACAGGGTAATGACACAGGCGCCGGCCACGTTGAGCCGCTCGCCGAGCAGCAGGCGCGCGAGCAGCACAGTCCACAAGGGCGCGAGATAGAACAGCAGCAGCACGCGCATGACCTCGCCGTTCAGCGTCGCCAGGACATACCCGAGATTGCAGCCGGCCGAAGCGAGGGCCAGCCAGAGCAAGGTCCATGACGGCGTCAGGCGCGAGAGCGAGCGGCGAAAGACGAGCAGGCCGAGGACCAGGGCCACGGCATAGGTCGCCGTCGATGCGGCGACGCCGTCGATGCCGGCGTCGCGCAGCATGCGGTAGGGATACCAGATCAGGCCCCAGATCAGCGCGCCGGTGAGCAGCGAGGCGACAGCCGCGCGCCGCTCGCGTCTTTCTCCGCCGTCTCGCCTTACCGTCATCGGGCGATGCCCCTTATAATCATTGTTTTTACAGAGCTCAGCGCCCGTGAATCCGAGACTCGCGAGACTGCACCCCTACCCTTTTGAAAAACTGCGCCAGCTCTTCGCCGGCATCACGCCGAATCCGAAGCTGCGCGAGATCAAGCTGTCGATCGGCGAACCGCAGCACGCCACCCCGGAGTTCATCAAGGACGCGCTGCGCGCCGGCCTAGTCGGCCTGGCGAGCTATCCTACCACGCTCGGTACGCCGGCCCTGCGCCGCGCCATTGCCACCTGGCTGGAACGCCGTTATCAACTCGCCGGCATCGATCCCGACACGCAGGTCATCCCGGTCAATGGTTCGCGCGAAGCCTTGTTCGCTTTTGCCCAGACCGTCATCGATCCGTCGGCAAGCAGTGTTCCGCTGGTCGTCAGCCCCAATCCTTTCTACCAGATTTACGAAGGCGCGGCCTACCTCGCCGGCGCCGAGCCGCGCTTTCTCAATACCCTGCCGCAAAATGACTTCGCTTTCGACTACGGCGACCTGAGCAAGGCCGAATGGCAGCGGGTACGGCTGCTGTTCGTGTGCTCACCCGGCAACCCGACCGGCAAGGTGCTCGATCTCGATGACTGGAAGAAGCTCTTCGCGCTTTCCGACAAATACGGTTTTGTCATCGCCTCCGACGAATGCTACTCGGAAATCTTTTTTGACGAGGCGCGGCCGCCGCTCGGCAGCCTGCAGGCCGCCGCCCTGCTCGGGCGCAGCTTCGAGCGGCTGGTGATGTTTTCGAGCCTGTCCAAGCGTTCCAATGTTCCCGGCATGCGCTCCGGATTCGTCGCCGGCGATGCGGCGATCCTCAAGGCCTTTTTGCTTTACCGCACCTATCATGGCAACGCCATGAGCCCGGCCATCCAGGCGGCGAGCGTCGCCGCCTGGCAGGACGAAGCGCATGTGCGGGACAACCGCCGCCAGTACCGCGAAAAATTCGCCGCCGTGGCGCCGCTGATCGGCACCGTGCTCGGCACGGCGATGCCCGACGCCAGCTTCTACCTGTGGGCGTGCGTCGACCAGCACACGGCGATTTCGGACACTCAATTCGCGCGCGCGCTGGCCGCCGACTATAATGTGGTCGTCCTGCCGGGCAGCTTTCTCGCCCGCGAGGCGCAGGGCCTCAATCCAGGCGCCGGCTTTGTGCGCATCGCGCTTGTCGCCCCGCTCGCCGAATGCCTCGACGCCGCCGATCGTATTCAACAGTTTGTCGCAACACTCTAGGAAAGAATGCACGAAATGGACGAGTTCAAGAAAATCATCGAAGACGCCTGGGAAAACCGCGCGGCATTGCAACCGGGCAGCGCGCCGGCCAAGGTCGGCGAAGCGGTCGCCGCCGTGCTCGCCGAACTCGATGAGGGCCGCCTGCGCGTCGCCGAAAAGCTCGATGGTGAATGGGTCACCCATCAATGGCTCAAGAAAGCGGTACTGCTGTCTTTTCGTCTCGAGGACAACCTGCTGATGGACGCCGGCCCGCAGCGCTACTTCGACAAGGTGCCGAGCAAGTTCGCCAAATACGACAGCGAGAAGTTCGCGCGCGGCGGCTTCCGCGTCGTTCCGCCGGCAGCGGTCCGGCGCGGATCCTTCATCGGCAGGAATGTCGTGC
>CAIXAY010000293.1 GCA_903917505.1 uncultured beta proteobacterium
GCCCCGGTCGGGCAGGCGTCGAGGCAGGCGCGGCAGCTGCCGCAATGCTCGCTGACCGGCGCGTCGGTCGGCAGCGGCAGGGTGGTGTAGATCTCGCCGAGAAAATGCCACGAGCCTTCGCGGGTGAGCGTCAGGGTGTGCTTGCCGCGCCAGGCGATGCCGGCCTGGCGGGCGAATTCGACTTCCATCACCGGCGCCGAATCGGAGAAAACGCGATAGGCAAAGCCCGCGCCTTGCCCCGCTTGATCGAGCTCGGCCTGCAGGCGGTCGGCGAGTTGCTGCAGGCGCTTGCGCACCACCGGATGGTAGTCGCGGCCGAGCGCGTAGCGGGAGATGTAGCCGAGCTCGCGGTCAGCGAGCACCTGCTCGCCGTCCGCCGCGCGCGGCCAATAGGGCAGGCGCGCGGAAATGACCGAAAGCGTGCCGGGCACGAGCGACCCGGGGTCGGCGCGCAGCGCGGCGTGTTTGGCCATATAATCCATCTCGCCGTGGCGGCCGAGGGCAAGCCAGCGCAGGAGCTCGGGGCTGGCCGCCGACACGTCGGCGCGCGCGATGCCGATTTCGGCGAAGCCCAGTTCCTGTCCCCAGCCGCGGATTTTCTTCACCAGCGCGATCTTCGTAGCGGAGTTCTTGTCTTGCATAGCCCGAATCATAGCCGCGTTTGTCGCGGCGATAGCGGCCAATCCACGCTGACGCTGCGCCTGCCCGACGAGGCGGCGAGCCGCGCGCTGGCCGGGCAACTGGCGCCCCTGCTGGGGCCCGGCATGGTCGTCTGGCTGGCCGGCGACCTCGGCACCGGCAAGACCACGCTGGCGCGCGCGCTGCTGCGCCGGCTCGGCTACGAGGGGCCGGTCAAGAGCCCGACCTACACCCTGGTTGAAGTTTACGTAGTTTCGAGCATATACTGGTATCACTTTGATTTTTATCGTTTCAATGAGGCTCAAGAGTTTGAAGATGCCGGGCTTGCCGAATATTTCCGCGATGATTGCGTGTGCCTCGTCGAGTGGCCAGAAAAAGCCGCCGGCCATGTGCCGCAGGCCGACCTTGAACTCGTTTTCCGCTTCGCCGAGGCCCCGCAATCCGGGCGTGTTCTCGATCTCGTCGCACACAGCGAGGCCGGGCAACGATGTCTGAGCACACTGCAAAGCCTCAGGCCACCCGCCGGCAACTGATCAAGTTCGCTGGCGCTTCGCTGCTGCTGCTGGTCACGCCCGTCGGGCGGGCGGCGACCGAGCGCGGGATACTCGCCGTTCGCGTCTGGCCCGCGGCCGATTACACCCGGATAGCGATCGAGAACAGCACGCCGCTCAAGTACACGCACTTCATGATCAAGAACCCCGAGCGCCTGGTCGTCGATCTCGAAGGCATCGAGTTCAACAGCGTCCTCGAGGGCATGGCCAACAAGATCTCGCCCGACGATCCCAACATCAAGCTGCTGCGCGCCGGCCGCTTCAAGCCGGGCGTCGTGCGCCTGGTGATCGAGCTCAAGAACGAGGTCAAGCCGCAGGTTTTCGTGCTGCCGCCGGTCGGCGGATACGGCCACCGCCTGGTGCTCGACGTCTATCCGCTGGTGCCGCCCGACCCGCTGCTGCAGCTCCTGGAGAAGAACGAATCGCTGGCGACTTTCGGGCTGGGCGACAAGACGCCTGAACAGGAGGTTAGAGCGCAGCGCCAGGGCAAGCCAGTGGTCGATCGCCTGGTCACGATCACGCTCGACCCGGGCCACGGCGGCGAAGACCCCGGTGCGATAGGCCGCGGCGGCAGTTATGAAAAACACGTGACGCTGGCGGTGGCCAAGCGGCTGAAAGCGAAGATCGACGCCGAACCGAACATGCGCGCCGTGCTCACGCGCGACACCGA
>CAIXAY010000294.1 GCA_903917505.1 uncultured beta proteobacterium
ATGGTGCAGCCACTCCTCGCCAAGGATGCGCGCGTCAATCTGGTGCCGATCTTCAAGGGTGTCACCGCCTCCAACTTCAACAAGCGCAAGATCGCCATGGCGCTGGACTCGGCCCTCAAAGGCAAGATCGCCGAGGATGCCGAGGGCCCGCAGATGAAGCACGTCGCGCAGATGCTCGATCACATCGAGCACATGACCGATCCAGAGGTCGGCGACGAGGCGGTGGACCCGGAAGAAGAAGAGAAGATGAAGGAGGCTGCCGCCGGCAAGAATACGCTCGGCATGCCAGAGAAGATGACCGGCGAGGACGAGGACGATGATGCCGCCGATCCCGACGCCGAGAAGAAGTCGAAATTCCGCGAGATGCTCGCCAGCAAGGGCATGAGCGACGAGGATATCGACGAAGCCCACGACATGATGTTCCACAAGGACGTCAGCAAGCCAGCCGGCCAAGACGAAGACGAGGTCGGCGAGGAAGACGATGAGGATGAGGGTGAAGACGAGGACGTTGGCCTCAGCGGCAAGGAAGACACCGAGCACGAGGACCCTGCCGGCGAAGAGGATGACGAGGAGACCGACGACGAAGCACCTCAGGAAGAGGAAATGGAAAAGGAAGAGTCCATGGTCAAAGGCATGAAGGGTGGCCGTGGAACCTACGTCGGCGACCGTCGCGGCCGTGCCCATGACTCCAGGCCGATCACCCGGCATGCGATGGACGAGGCGATGCAGACCGTCGCCCGCCAAGTGCGCCGCCAGGAACTCGGCATCCGCAGGGCCATCGAGATGGTCCGTCCCTACGTCGGCGAACTCTCTCCCACGATCGCCTTCGACAGCGCGGCAGATGTCTACCGCCATGCCGCGGTCATGATGGACGTCCCGAACGCCAAGACCATCCACCCGTCCGCCCTCCCGACGCTGATCAAGTTGATGCCGAAAGCCGGCGCGCACCCGGTTGAAGGCCGTCTCAGTAACGGTGGCATGGGAATGGATGAGGAAGTCCAGAGCGATTTCGACAAGATGTACCCCGACGCTGCGCGCATCAGCAGCGTAGTGTAACGTGCCGAGAAGTAGGAATTCACTAAGGAGATCGATGACATGAGCGGATCGGGTGGATTCCAGCAAACTGCATTTCCGCAACCTTCGATGGCTGTGGCCGGGGATTTTGCAAGCCAGAATCCTTACTTCACCCTTGATGCTGGTCCCGGCGGTCTAGTCGCTGGCTCACAGGGTGTGTCGGTTGGGTTGTTTGCTTGGCTGCAGCCACCGGTCGATCCGGATAGCCGAGCTACGCAGGTTTACAATTACGGCGCCGGACCGCCTGCTGGCTTCGTACATCGCGAGCAGCAAGGTCTGATCATCACCTATCTGGCGAATGCCGGGATGGTGATCCAGAAGGGTTTCCAGATGACCTTGATGGTCGGTGGAGATTTCTGGGTTGTGAACAACGGCACGACGCAGGCGGTAGTGGGCAACAAGGCGTATACCAACAACGCGAACGGCCAGGCATCGTTTGCCGCGACTGGTGCCTCGACGAGTGCAGCTACCA
>CAIXAY010000295.1 GCA_903917505.1 uncultured beta proteobacterium
CGTTTGATCTCGCGAACGTGTAGCGCAGAAATGCGGACCGGCGTTTACTGAGGGGCCGCACTGCAGGGATCGCGATGACAACACCCCTCAACCACGAAAATCGTCTCGCCCGCGAGACCAGCCCCTATCTGCTGCAGCATAAGCACAACCCGGTCGACTGGTGGCCGTGGGGGCCGGAAGCGCTGGCCGAGGCCAAGCGCACCAGCAAGCCGATCCTGCTGTCGGTCGGCTACGCCGCCTGCCACTGGTGCCACGTGATGGCGCATGAGAGCTTCGAGGATGCGGCGACGGCGCGGGTAATGAACGAGCTGTTCGTCAACATCAAGGTCGACCGCGAGGAGCGGCCCGACATCGACCACATCTACATGTCGGCGCTGCATCTCCTGGGCGAGCAGGGCGGCTGGCCGCTGACCATGTTCCTGACCTCCGACGGCGAGCCGGTGTGGGGTGGAACCTATTTTCCCAATACCGCACGCTACGGCCGCGCCTCCTTCACCGACGTGCTGCGCGAGGTGGCGCGGATGTTCAACGACGAGCGCGACAAGATCGAGCAGAACCGCCGCGCTTTGATGGAGCGCCTGGCCGACCAGGCACGGCCGGCCAATGCGGTCGTGATCGGCGCGCGCGAAATTGATTCCGCCGCCGCCTCGCTCGCAAACGCCTTCGACCCGGTTTACGGCGGGCTTCGCGGCGCGCCGAAATTTCCCCAATGCTCGATGCAGGAAACGCTATGGCGCGCCGGCATCCGGCGCCGCGATGGGCGGTTTTTCGAGGTTGTCGAGCATACGCTTGATCGCATCTGCCAGGGCGGCATCTACGATCATCTCGGCGGCGGCTTTTCGCGCTACTCGGTCGACGAGCGCTGGCTGGTGCCGCATTTCGAAAAGATGCTGTACGACAACGCCCAACTCCTCGAGCTGCTAGCGCTCGCCCATGCCCGCAACGACGCCGGTTCCGGCAAAGCGCTGTTGCGCGACCGCGCGCGCGAAACCGTCGCCTGGCTGACGCGCGAGATGACGATCGCCGGGGGCGCGTTCTGCGCCTCGCTCGACGCTGATTCGGATGGCGAGGAAGGCAAGTTCTACGTCTGGTCATTCGATGAGATCGAACGCGTGCTGGGGCGGGACGACGCGGTCTTGTTTGCCACCTGTTACGACGTCTCGCGCGACGGCAATTTCGACGGCCACAACATCCTGAACCGGCTGACGCACGAGCCGGGCGACGAGACGACCGAAGTCCGTCTGGCGTCGATGCGGGCGAAGTTGCTCGCTGTGCGCGACGCGCGGGTGCGGCCGGGCCTCGACGACAAGGTCCTGGCCGACTGGAACGGGCTGATGATCGCGGCGCTGGTCAATGCCGGCATCCTGCTGGATGAGCCGAGCTGGCTCGACATCGGCCGGCGCGCGTTTGATTTCATCGCCCGCGAAATGACCCGCGGCGACCGGTTCGGCCATTCCTGGCGCGTTGGCCAGCTCAAGTTTCCCGGTCTGTCATCCGATTTCGCTGCCATGATCCGCGCCGCGCTCGCGCTGTACGAGGCGACCGGCGAGCGCGTTTATCTCGAACGTGCGAAATCATGGCAGACGGCCCTCGATCGCCACTATGCCCATGACGGCGGCGGCTACTACCTCACCGCCGACGACGCCGACGGCCTGGTGGTGCGGCCGATGACGACGACCGACGACGCAACGCCGAACCCCAATGGCTTAGCGGCACAGAACCTGGTTCGGCTGGCACTCCTCACCGGCGACCCGCAATGGCGGCAAAAAGCCGACCGGCTGTTCGACGGCCTGCTGCCGATCGCCGCGCCCAACCTGTTCTCCCATCTCGGCCTCCTGAACGCCCTCGACCTGCGGCTCCACGCAGCAGAGCTGGTCGTGGTCGGCCGCGAGGTCGAGCGCTTCGCCGCGGCCGCGCTCAAATTGCCCTATCTCGGCCGCATGGTGCTGCGAGCAGGAAATCCGGACGATCTGCCGGCGAACCATCCCGCTCGCGCGGCCTTCGCCTCGCTGCCGGAAACGGCCGTGCTGGTCTGCGTCGGGGATACATGTTCGCTGCCGGTAACCAAAGCCGATGCGATCGGCGAGGCGGTCGACAAGGCACGGCGCTGAAGCAATCCGGCGGCGTCAGTTGGCGGCCGGCTTTTGCGGCTCGGCCGCCGGGTTGACCTTGAGGATACCGGCCTTCTTCATCGCGTCGGTGATCTGGCCGAGCCGGTTGAGCAATTCGATCAGGGCCGGAGCGCTCAGCACCAGGCGGCAGACCGGCACTTGTTTTCCTTCGACAATGCCCAGCGCGCTCGGATCCTCGAACCGCCCGACCGTGAACTCGATACGCACGTTCTGTCCGTCGAACGCGCACGAGCTGATCGAATCCGTGAATGTCTCGGCGACGTCAGGCCGGTCGACATAACGCAGCTTGGGCCGGTTGGTCGCGGCCGCAGTTTTTGGCTCGCTCGTCTTGTCCGCCATAGCCCTCTCCATAGCGCGGCGATCATTGCCCGAGAACGCAAAAGCCGCTCCCGTCGAGATGCGAAATGGCTACCGGTTTGCCGAAGCAATCGCCTCAGATCAAGAGCCAACCCGACGGACTCACACGTCAGGTATTCATCGATTCGAAGAACTCGGCATTGCTCTTGGTGTTGCGCAGCTTGTCGAGCAGGAAGTCGATCGCATCCATGGTTCCCATCGGATTGAGGATGCGGCGCAGCACGTACATCTTCTTGAGCTGCTGCGGATCGGTGAGCAGCTCTTCCTTGCGGGTGCCGGAGCGGGTGATGTCGATCGCCGGGAAGGTGCGCTTGTCGGCGACCTTGCGGTCGAGGATGAGCTCGGAATTGCCGGTGCCCTTGAATTCCTCAAAGATCACTTCGTCCATGCGGCTGCCGGTGTCGATCAGCGCGGTCGCGATGATCGACAGCGAACCGCCTTCCTCGATGTTGCGCGCCGCACCGAAGAAGCGCTTCGGGCGCTGCAGCGCATTGGCGTCGACACCGCCGGTCAGCACCTTGCCCGACGACGGGACGACGGTGTTGTA
>CAIXAY010000296.1 GCA_903917505.1 uncultured beta proteobacterium
CCGGCTGGTGGAACGTCAAATCAATGGCGGCGTCACGGCGGCACGCAACCAGGCGGCCCGCGCAGCGCGGGGAGACTGGCTGGTCTGCCTCGATTCCGACGACCAGTTGACGCCGAACGCGGCGACGTCCATCCGCGCCTTCGCCGACCGGCACGCTGCAGCGCCGCTGCTGCTGTTTCGCTGCGAGGACGAAGCAGGCCGGCTGATCGGACCACCGATGCCGTCCGGTACGCTTGACCTCGCGGCGTTGCTGACGCAAGGCACGCCCGGCGAATGCCTGCCGGTCGTGCGTCGCACGGCGTTCCTCGCACATCCCTACGACGAGGATCTGCGCGGCTTCGAGTTGCTCGCCTATCTGCGGATTGCACAGGCGTACGGCCCTGCGATGCTCTCCGATACGATCGCACGGCGGTACGGAACATCCGGTCCGGATCGCCTCTCTACGCTCGTCGGCCGGCTGCGACGTGCCGATTTGATGGCCCGCGGATTTGCACGCATGCTGCACGAGTTCGGCAGCCTGTTGCCGCTTCGCCGCCGGCTGGCACTTCGCCTACGCATTGCATGCTACCGCTTGCCGGCGACACTCGGATTCGGACGATGAACGGCCCTCCTCACCCGTTCCTGCGCGAAGTCATCACCGGACGCCCGCGTCCGCGTCATCTTCGGTTCGCCGCCGCGCTTGCCGAATTGGTACCGGGGACGGTGCTGGAACGTCGCGACCGGAGTCTCTACCAGCGCCTGCGAACCAATGCGCTATGCCGCCTCACCGGTGTTCGCATCGTCGATTTGCCGGGGGATGGCGTCCCCGTCGTCCTGCACCAGGCGCTTTCCTCCACCGGTCAGCCATACGCCGTCGAGTATGATGTCCCGCTGGCCGTGCACGGCTACAGCTACCGCGCCTATCTGCGCCACGCGGACAAGGCGCGCCGCCTGCTGGAAAACCCGGCGCTGCGAACAATTTTCGTATTTTCCGAATGGGCGAAGCGCAGCTTCGTTGCCCATTACGGCGATGCGGTCGGCGCCAAGTGCCGCGTAGCGTATCCGCTGGCGGCGCCACACGCGCGCTGCGGCGGCGAAACCCGTCGGTACGATTTCACGTTCATCTCCACGCAATTCCGCATCAAGGGCGGGCCCGAACTGGTCCGGGCCTTTGCTGCGGTGCGCGCATCCGCGGCGCCCGATGCGCGCCTGTGCGTGGTGACGAATCTGGCCGAGGCCCACCGGCTGGTCGGCGACCTGTCGCGGATTCCCGGCATCGACTGGCGCGAGGCAAAACTCGACGAAGAGGCCATTGCCGACCTTCTGGCTGACAGCCATTGCTTCGTTCATCCCTCGCTTTCGGACAGCTTCGGCGTCGTCGTTCTGGAGGCGCTCGCCGCAGGCTGCGCCCTCATTACGACGCCGATCGCATCCTTCCCTGAACTGATCGCCGAAGGCAGCGGCGTCCCGGTCGCCGCGCCCGTCAGTCACATCGTCGGCGACTTTACCATTCCCTGGTTCACTCCACGCGCGTTCGCCGCGCTGCTCGAACGGATGAGTCTGCGAGCGTTGGAGGATGGTCTGGCGCAGGCGATGACCCGGTTCGCCACCGATCATGCCTGCCG
>CAIXAY010000297.1 GCA_903917505.1 uncultured beta proteobacterium
CCGGCCACCGCCGCCATCCTGCAGGGCTTTCGCTGGCGCGACGACGGCGTCGGCGGCGAGCGCGTCACGCCGACCGGCGCGGCCATCGTCGCGCACCTGGTCGCCGACGCGCAGGCCGGGCCGGCGGGCGGCGTGCTGCAGGCCAGCGGCTGCGGCGCCGGCACGCGCGAATTGAACGGCATGCCCAACATCCTGCGAGTGCTGGTGTTCGCGCCGGCACGCGTGGAGCCGATCGACGCGCCGGAAGATGGCGAGGTGATCGTGGTCAGCTTCGACATCGACGACATGAGCGGCGAGGAGATCGGCATCGCCGCCGACCGCCTGCGCGCCGCCGACGGCGTCATCGACCTCACGCTGGGCAGCCGGCAGGGCAAGAAGAGCCGGCCGATGCACGACTTCCGCCTGCTGGTGAAGCCCGCCGCCTTTGCGACGGTCTGCGATCTTTGTTTCGTCGAGACGACGACGATCGGCTTGCGCTGGCGCAGCGAACGGCGCCTCTGCCTGCCGCGCAGCCAGGAAAGCGTCACCATCGCCGGTGAGCGCGTGGCGCGCAAGCGCACGCAACGTCCCGGCGGTGCCACGCTCAAGGTCGAGAGCGACGAGCTGACGCGCCTCGACGGGCTCGCGGCGCGGCGCCTGTTGAAAAGCCAGGGCGAAGCAGAGGACGGGAATCGATGAGCGCCGCCGAAAAGCTCGAGCGCCTCATCGCCGTGCTCGATCGTCATGCCGAGCTGGCAATCGCGGTCAGCGGCGGCGTCGACAGCATGGTGCTGGCGCACGTTGCGCACGGCCACGCGCGCACGGCGATGACCGCGGTGCACGCCGTCTCGCCGGCCGTCCCGCAGCTCGCCACCGAGCGCGTGCGGGCGCACGCCGGGCGCCACGGCTGGGCCCTGCAGGTGGTCGACGCCGGCGAACTGGCCGACCCCGACTACCGCAGCAATCCGGTGAATCGCTGCTTCTATTGCAAGTCGCGCCTCTACGAACGCATCGCTGCGGTGACCGGCCTGCCCATCGCCTCGGGAACCAACCTCGACGACCTCGGCGACTTTCGTCCCGGCCTCGAGGCGGCGCAGCGCAACCAGGTCCTGCATCCCTTCGTCGAGGCCGGCCTCGACAAGGCCGACGTCTATGCGCTGGCCGAGCGCTTCGGCCTCGACGATCTCGCCGCCCTGCCGGCGCAGCCCTGTCTGGCGAGCCGCATCGAAACCGGCATCGGCGTCGACGCGGCGGCGCTACGCTTCATCGAGAACGCCGAAATCATGCTGCTCGATCTGCTGCCCGGCAACGGCGCCCTGCGCTGCCGGATCACCTCGGCCGGCGTCTATGTCGAATGCGAAGCGCTGCCGGAAGGCAGCGCGCGTGAGCAGGTCGAAGCGCGAATCGGCGCGCTGTGCGCCGAAGACAGCCGGCGCTTCGCCGGACTGCGGTCATACCGGCGTGGCGCGGCTTTTCTCAGATCGGCGCCATGAGCGAAGCCAGTGAATTCGAGATCGACTGGGCGCGCGAAGAGCGCACCGGCATCGCCGAGGCCGTGCTCTGCGACGGCAAGACGTGCGAGCAGATCGCCGCCATCCTGCGCGCCGCGCAAGATCGCCCGCTGCTGCTGACCCGCCTCGCGCCGGAGAAACTCGCCGGCTTGCCCGAGGACCTGCGCCGCGAGCTCGACCACGACCCCTCGTCGCTGACCGCTTTCCACCGCCGCATCGAGCGGCCGCTGATCAGCGGTCCGGGCATCGTCTGCGGCGGCACGTCGGACCTGCCGGTGGCGCGCGAAGCGCAGCGCACCCTGGCCTTCTACGGCTATAACGCGCCGCTGGTCAGCGACGTCGGGGTTGCCGGGCTGTGGCGCCTGATGAAGCGCATCGACGAGATTCGCACTTTTTCCGTGGTGATCGCAGTGGCCGGCATGGAAGGGGCGCTGTTCAGCGTCCTGGCCGGCCTCGTCGATGCGCCCGTCATTGCCTTGCCGACCTCGGTCGGTTATGGCGTTGCGGCGCAGGGACGCACCGCGCTCAACAGCGCACTCGCCTCCTGCGCACAGGGCCTGGTTTGCGTGAACATCGACAACGGCTTCGGCGCCGCCTGCGCGGCGCTGCGCATCCTGCGCGCCCGCCAATAGCCGTCGTCCCGGCGAAAGCCGGGACCCAGTTCGTGCGTCAGAAGCCCCGATTCCGGCGTTCGCCGGAATGACGCGGCTCGCTTCAGCCGACCGCCGCCGACCTCGCCGTTTCCCACACCGCGCCCCAGCCCTTGGCCAGCGCCGCGGCGCGTTGCGTGGCGAGGATCAGGCTGGCTTCGCGGGCGATGCCCTGGCCGGCGATGTCGAAAGCCGTGCCGTGGTCTACCGAGACGCGGACGACCGGCAGGCCGACGGTGATGTTGACCCCGTCATCGCCATAAACGGCCTTGAACGGCGCGTGCCCCTGGTCGTGGTAGCAGACGATGACCATATTCCACTTGCCGCGCACCGCGGCCGGAATCACCGCATCGCCGGGCAGCGGCCCGGTGATGTCGATGCCGCGCGCGCGCGCCGCGGCGATCGCCGGCGCCAGGATGTCGGCCTCTTCGTCGCCGAACAGCCGGTTCTCGCCGGCGTGCGGGTTGAGGCCGGCCATGGCGATCGGCTCATCCGGCCTGCCGAGGGCGCGGCAGAAAGCGGCGACAAGGTCGATCACCGACGTCGTGCGCTGCGGGGTGATGCGGGCGATCGCCTGGCGCATCGAAACGTGCGTGGTCAGGTGAAAGAAATAGAGGTCGCCGGCCGAGAGAACCAGCGAGTAATCCTTGACGCCGAATTGTTCGGCCAGGAGTTCGGTATGCCCGGGATAATGGTGCCCGGCGAGATGCATCGCCGCCTTGTTGAGCGGCGGCGTGACGATGCCGTCGACCTGGCCGGCCTTGGCCAGGTCGCAGGCGCTGACGACGAAGCGGTAAGCGCCGTCGCCGGCATCGGCGACGATCTTGCCCGGCATCACGTGGCCGAGCGAGGGGCCGGTCTGGATGAGCTCGATGATCGCCGGATCGTTGGTCGCGGCGCGCGGCTCGGCGATCACGCGCACCGCGCCGGGGTCGAGGCCGGCGATGGTCGCGCCGCGGCGCAGCGCATCGGCGTCGCCGATGACGACCGGCACGCAGATCCGGCGCAACTCGGAATGCGTAAGCAGCATCTTGGCGGTGATCTCCGGACCGATTCCC
>CAIXAY010000298.1 GCA_903917505.1 uncultured beta proteobacterium
GAAAGCCGAGGATGCGCGGGCGCGGGCGATGAAGCTGCTCGACAAGGTCGGGCTGACCGAGAAGGCCGACAGCTTCCCGAGCAGCCTGTCGGGGGGCCAGCAGCAGCGCGTCGCGATTGCGCGTGCCCTGGCCATGGAGCCCGACGTGATGCTGTTCGACGAACCGACCTCGGCGCTCGACCCCGAGACCATCGGTGAAGTACTGAACGTGATGAAACAGCTCGCCGAAGAGGGCATGACGATGATCGTGGTCACGCACGAAATGACTTTCGCGCGGCGCGTCGCCCACTGGGTCGTTGTTTTCGACCACGGCAAGGTGGTCGAGCAGGGACCCCCCGAACAGATCTTCGACGCGCCGACTTGCGATCGCACGCGCGACTTCCTCGGCCACCTCGGCTGGAACGGTTGAGCGGAAGCTATTTGCGGCCGATTCGACTCTAGCCCAGGGCGCGTATCACACCGGCCAGGCGCTCGACCCCGGCATCGATCTGCGCCGGCGGCACGGTGACGAAGGCCAGGCGCAGCGACTCGAGCACCGGCTTCTCCGCAAAGAACGGCTCGCCCGGAACGAAGGCGACGTTCTGCGCTATGGCCCGCGCCAGCACCGCCGTGGCGTCCATGCCGCGCGGCAATTCGACCCACAGGAACATGCCGCCGCGCGGCGCGTTCCAGCGCACGCCCGCCGGCATGTAACGCGCAAGCGCCGCCAGCATCGCCGCGCATTGCGCGCGGTAGAGCGCGCGTATCGTCGGAATGTGCGTATCGAGAAAACCGTCCTTGACAATGTCATAGACCGCCATTTGCGACAGCGTCGCCGTGTGCAGGTCGGTGGCCTGCTTGGCCTGCACCAGCTTGGCGCGCAAGGCCGGCGGCGCGATCACGTAACCCAGGCGCAACCCGGGCGCCAGCACCTTGGAGAAGGAGCCCATATAGACCGTGCGCTCCGGCGCCAGCGAGCGGATCGACGGCGGCGTCTCGCCATCGTAGGAGAGCGCGCCGTAGGGATCGTCTTCGAGAATCAAGAGATCGAGTTCGCGCGCGCGCTCGGCCAGTGCGCGGCGGCGATCTTCGGGCAGCAGCCGCCCGGTCGGATTCTGGAAATTCGGCAGGCAGTAAAGGAATTTCGCGCCGCGCGCGGCTTCGGGCAGCGCCTCGGGAAGCAGCCCGTTGTCGTCGCTCGGGACCGACACATACCTTGGCGCGAACATCGAGAAGGCCTGCAGCGCGCCAAGATAGGTCGGTGTCTCGACGAGCAGCGTGTCGCCGGCGTCGACCAGAACCTTGGCCAGCAGGTCGAGCCCCTGCTGCGAACCTGAAACGATCAGCACCTCGTCGGCCGACACCGGCGCCTGCGGCGTGCCGACGCGCGCCGCGATCCAGGCGCGCAGGGGCGCGAAACCTTCGGTGGTGCTGTACTGCAAGGCCTCGCGGCCGCACTCCGAAAGCACGCGCTCGAATGCCGCGCGCATCGCAGGCACGGGAAATGTCGCCGGCGCCGGCAGGCCGCCGGCGAAGGAGATGACCTCGGGCCGCTCGGTGATCTTGAGAATCTCGCGGATGGCCGAACTCTGGATCGCCCGCGCCCGCTCCGAAAACAGGCGATCAAAATCCGGGCCGCCGGCTTGGCGGGAAGGCTCGAGGGTCATTTTTCTGAGGGCATTGGGGCTCATCTGCGTCGCTCACCTGAAAGACTGGATGGCGCCGGAAGCGGGCTCCGCTTTCTCCGGCGAACTTCGCAAGTTTACCCTTCTTTTCCGGTGCGTTTGCGCCCGGGCGCATTCCGGCGGGCAGCGCGTGCGCCCGCGGGCGCGCATTTGTCGTATAATCCAAGATGAATATCATGTCGGTCGTGGCGCGAGATGCGAAATCGAGCCGGCGAGCCATTGCAACAGCGGGCGCCGATATGCGTTAAGATAGGACAAGATTCGGCCCGACCAGAACCACAAACACGGTGTCAGTGCCGCAAAAAACAAGTTTCAAAAGCGCTCTTGCCATGCCAGAACCTTATTGCTTCTTTCGCCCGATTCTCGCTGCCGATCGCAGCTGGGTCGCCATAGACTGGCATCCCGGCGCCGCCTGTGCGAGCGCCGACCTGGCGAGCTGTTTCGCCGATTCGGGCGCGGCAGCGCTGGCCGATCTGTTGCCCATGGTCACCCCGCTCGATCCGGCCTGGCTCGACGAAGATGCTTTCATCGACGGTTTCAACACCAATCGCGTCATCTTCGTTCTGCCCGCCGCGAGCCTTGGCGATCCACGAATCACTGCGCGCTGCCAAGAGCTGCGTGCGCAGGGCAAGCGCTTCGGCGTCGACATCGACAGCGCCGACCTGCTGCGCGGCGTGCCGGCGACCGCTTTCGATTATCTGCGCTTCGATGCGGCCTTCGCCAGGCAGGACGTGCCGGTCGCCGATCTCAAGTTTGCCAAGCACATCGGCTTCGACAAGATCGCGGCACGGGTCGACACCCATGAAATGTTCGACGCGCTGGCGGACAAGAGTTTCGATTGGTACGACAGTCGCTTCCTGACGGCGCGCAATCCGCACCTGGGGAAAGAGCCTGACCTGACCCGGCTCAAATTGCTCAAGCTGCTGAACCTGGTCAGGCATGACGGCGACACGCACGAGATCGAAGCCATCTTCCGCGAAGAGCCGAAGCTTTCCTACAACCTGCTGCGCCTGGTCAATTCCGTGGCCGTTGGCGCAAGGACCAAGATCAGCAATTTTTCCCAGGCCATCGCGCTGCTCGGCCGCCGCCAGTTGCAGCGCTGGCTGCAACTCCTGATCTACGCCGATCATCTGGCGCACGGCAATGCCGCCAACCCGCTGATGCAGATCGCCGCCGCGCGCGGGCACCAGATGGAACTGCTCGCGTCGACCATCGCGCCCAGGCCCGACATCCCCGACTTCATCGAC
>CAIXAY010000299.1 GCA_903917505.1 uncultured beta proteobacterium
CTGATCGCCCTCGCCCAGGACGTGCGTTTGCCATCCTTTCTCTACCATGCTCCAGTTGGCGTCGTAGCGGTCCATCGTGATGTTCATGCGGCCACCGCCCGAGGCTATCTGCGCGTCGAAACCAGGGGCGTTCGTTTCGATCAGGAAGGCCTCAAACGGCTCGACATAGTCGAGCGCGCTGGTTTCAGGCACGTCGCGGCCGTCGAGCAGCGCGTGGATGCGAACCGCCTTCACGCCTTCTTCCCTGGCACGAACGATCATCGCCTTTAGATGATTGATATGGCTATGCACATTGCCATCTGAAAAAAGACCGATGAAGTGAATCACGCCGCGCCCAGCCTTCGCGCCCGCCACGATCTGCTGCCAGGCCTCGCCTTGCCAGATGGCGCCAGAGGCAATGGCATCGGCCACCAGCGAAGCGCCCTGGCTATATATCTGCCCGGCGCCGATGGCGTTGTGGCCGACTTCGGAGTTGCCCATGTCTTCGTCGGAGGGCATGCCGACCGCAGTGCCGTGAGCGCGCAGGGTGATGTTCGGGTAATTGGCGAAAAGTCTGTCGAGCGTCGGTTTTCTCGCCGCGGCGATGGCGCTGCCGACGTCCGACTTCGAAATTCCGTAACCGTCCATGACGATGGTGACGACCGGGCCGTCGATTCCGGCGAAAGAGGCAAGCTTTTGCAACATGATGTGTTCCTGAAAAAAAAAAAAGAAATCAATGATAACCGCGGCAAGCAAGGCCGCTAATCATAGCAAACCATGCCCCGGCAGCGCGTTAACGTAACCTTTGCTTGGGATCGAAGCGAACAATGGCGGCGCCGTCCGCGGTCTTCCTCGCGGCGATCTTCCAGGCGTGGCCGTAGACCACCTCGAAAGTCGCCGGCAAGCGCCCGTCCTGCATGCGATTTTCATAATCGGCGCAGACCGCCCGCCAGGCCGAACGGCCCATCAGGCCGCGGCGCCGGGCGTGCATCGCGCAGGCCGAACCGCTTTGGCGCAGGTCGCGGAACAGGCCGTCGAGGTTCGGATAGGTCATGGTCAGCACTTCGGCGTCCATTACCGGGTCGGCGAAACCGCATTCGACCAGCATGTCGCCGTAATCGTGCATGTCGGTAAAGCGCTGGCAGTGTTCATGGCCGTCGGAAAAACTGGCGCGCAATTCCTTCAGCGTATCGGGGCCGAAGGTCGAGAACATCAACAGCCCGCCGACTTCGAGCGTACGCTGCATCTCGCGCAGGGCCGGCAGCGGATCGTCGATCCAGTGCAGCATGAGGTTCGACCAGATCATACCGAGCGCGCCCGATTTGATCGGCAGAGCGAGCGCGTCGGCGGCGAGCAGCGAAGTCTTCTTGCCGCGCAGAAAAGGCAGCAGGTAGCGCAGCCGCGAGCGCTCCTGCCGCGCCGTGCGCAACATGGCTTCGCTGAGGTCGGCGCCGAGAACCTGCGCCTGCGGATAGCGTTCGCTCAAAGCGCCAAGGCTCGCACCGGTGCCGCAGCCGAGGTCGAGCACGCGTTGCGGCTCGATCTTGACGTAGTCGAGCCGTTCGAGCATGCGGCTGCCGACTTCGCGCTGCAATACGGCGACCGCATCGTAAGTGGCCGCCGCGCGCGCGAAATTGCGCCGCACCTGGCGCGCATCAACTACCGCTGCGCTCATCGGCGATCAGATCGGCCGCAAACCGAGCTTGCTGAACAAGGACTGGTCGCGGTCGACCCCGGGATTGCTCGTGGTCAGCAGCTTGTCGCAATAGAAGATCGAGTTGGCGCCGGCGAAGAAACACAGTGCCTGCATTTCTTCGCTCATCGCCTCGCGCCCGGCGGAAAGGCGGACAAAGCTTTGCGGCATGGTGATGCGGGCCGCGGCAATGGTGCGCACGAACTCGAAATTGTCGACCTGCTGGTTCTGCGCGAGCGGCGTGCCGGGGATCGCCACCAGATTGTTGATCGGCACCGATTCGGGCGGCGGATTGAGATTGGCGAGCTGGGCGATCATCGCCGCCCGGTTGCGGCGCGTTTCGCCGAGACCGAGAATGCCGCCGGCGCAGACCTTGATGCCGGCCGCGCGCACCTGCCCTATCGTGTCGACACGGTCGGCATGCTTGTGCGTGGTGATCACCTGGTCGTAAAACCCCGCATCGGTATCGAGATTGTGATTGTAGTAATCGAGGCCGGCGGCTTTGAGTTCGTCGGCCTGCCCATCTTTCAGCATGCCGAGGGTGACGCAGGTTTCCAGGCCCAGCGCCTTGACTTCGCGAATCATCCGCGTGACGACTTCGAGATCCTTGTCCTTCGGGCCGCGCCAGGCCGCGCCCATGCAAAAGCGCGAAGCGCCCTTGGCCTTGGCTTCCCTGGCCGCGGCGAGAACGTCCTCGACCGGCATCAGTGCCTCGCGCTCGACGTCCGTCTTGTAGCGCGCCGACTGCGAACAGTAGTTGCAATCTTCCGAACAACCGCCGGTCTTAATCGAAATCAGCGTCGAGCGTTGCACCGCGTTGGGATCGAAATTCGCGCGATGCGCCTGCTGCGCGCGGAACAGCAGGTCCATCAGCGGCAGCTGGTAGAGCGCCTCGACCTGCGAGACGGTCCATTTTGCGGCGGCGGCGGATGCGCTTGCTTCGGGCGTCAGCGCAACAGGAGGGGTAATCGTATTCATCGGCAGGACCTGAGTTCAAGAAATGCGGGGGGCATGCAGGGGTAAACGGAGTGGCGGTGAAGGAGCTTCGCGGGTGTCGATTCTACCTCAAAACAAGGACTTGCATGGCGGGATGCAGCGGCTGTGGCGGCGCATCGGCAAGCCCTTGGCGCAGGATTGCCTGCTCTGCGCGGCGAGCAGCGATGCAGGGATCGTCTGCGCCGCTTGCGCCGCCGATCTGCCGCGCCTGCAGGAACCCCGCTGCCCGCGCTGCGCCCGCCCGATGCCGGCGATTGAAAACCAGGTCTGTGGCCGCTGCCTGAGCGAGCCACCGCACTACGACCACACGCTGGCGGCGTTTCGTTACGACTTCCCGCTCGACAAACTGGTGCAAGCCTTCAAGTACGGACACCGCCTGGCGCTCGCCGCCTTCTTCGGCGAACAGCTCGCGGCGCTGGGCGGGCGCCCACCCGCCGACCTGATCATTCCGCTGCCACTGCACTCCGAACGCCTGCGCGAACGCGGTTTTAATCAGGCGCTTGAACTGGCGCGACCGGTCAGCGCTGCCTGGCGGGTTCCGATCGCCGCCGACACCTGCCAGCGCGTTCGCAACACGCCGGCGCAGGCCGACCTGCCCTGGCGCGAGCGCATCAAGGACATCCGCGGCGCTTTCCATTGCCGCGCCGATCTCGCCGGCAAGCGCATCATTCTTGTCGACGACGTGATGACCAGCGGCGCGTCGCTCGACGAATGCGCGCGCACGCTCAAGCTGCACGGTGCGGTGGAAGTAAGGGCGCTGGTGCTGGCTCGTGCGCTGGTTAAGAGCGATTAACCACAACGAGCACAACGAAAATCGATAGTTCGAGAAAAACCATCTTTCAATCAACGGGCGCCTTTTGAATCGCCACGCTGATCGGAGAAGGAAAATCTCTGTTCTATTTTTCGTCGTGCCCGTTGTGCCCGTTGTGGTTAATCCGTTTCTACTTCTCCGCCGTCAGCAGCCGCTTGATCTCCGACAGCCCGGCCGAGAGCATGGCCAGATCCTGCGGCGCGTTGCGCTTGAGTTCCTCGACGGCGTTGCGCGCCTCGGCGCTCGCCGCCGGCAGCTCGACCGCGCCGTGCTGCAACAGTGTCTGGCGCAGCGCGCGCAGTTGGCCGGCGAGTTGCGTGCGGGCGCGCGCCTGCCAGCGGTTGCTGGCCGGCAAACGCGCGATAGCACTATCCAGCCAGGCGAAATCGAGGCTGGCATTCATGCTCGCACAAGCAGCCGCCACATCAGCCAGCGGACGCTCGCTGGCGCGCGCCAGATCGACGAGTTCGAAAACGCCGACGATGCGCTCGCGCGCCTCGAGCACATCGGCGATCGTCGCCGCGCCGCCCTTGCCTGCGCGCGCAGCGGCCAGCGCCGTTGCGACCGCATCGCGATAGCCCGCGATGATTTCGGCGATGGGCTTGCCGGCCATCTGCGCGGCCAGCAGCTGCCGGGTGGCATCGCCGACCATGGCGCGCAAGGCGGCCATCATGGAAAGTTGCTGCTCGGCGCTGACCTTGAGGTCGAGCGCCTCGATTTCGCGCCAGGGCGCTTCGCCACCGAGCAGCTCGCTCGCCGCGTACCAGGCGGCGGCGACTTGCGCCGCATCGGCGCCGGTCTCGTCGCCGGCCTGCAGGACGAAGCAGGTTCCCATGCGATTGACCAGGCGATTGACGAGTTGCGTGGTGATGATTTCGCGCTTCAGCGGATGCGACGCAAGTTGCCCGCCCCATTTCTCGATCAGCGCCGGCGGGAAATACTCGACGAGCAGTTGCTGCAATTCCGGCGCATCCGGCAGGTGCGAAGCCAGCAACTCCTCCTTCAGCGTGATCTTGGTCCACGCCAGCAGGATGCAGATTTCCGGCGCGGTCAGGCCGCGCCGCATTTGCGCGCGCTCGGCGAGGCCCTTGTCGTCGGGCAGGAACTCGATGCTGCGACTGACCGCGCCCTTGGCCTCGAGGCTGCGGATCAGCTGCGCGTGCGCGCTGAGGATGGCGTTGCCGGCCACCGCTTCGAGCGAGACCGCGCCGGTCTGCTGATAGTTGTCGGCGAGCACCAGATGTGCGACGTCGTCGGTCATCGCGGCGAGCTGCGTGTCGCGCTGCTTGCCGGTCATCTCGCCGGCGGCGAGCAGGCCGGAGAAGAGGATCTTGATATTGACCTCGTGATCCGAACAATCGACGCCGGCCGAGTTGTCGATGGCATCGGTATAGATGAGGCCGCCGTTCGACGCGAATTCGATCCGCGCCTTCTGCGTCACGCCGAGATTGCCGCCTTCGCAGACGACCTTGACGCGCAGTTCGCTGGCGTCGACCCGCAGCGCATCGTTGGTGCGGTCGTTGGCATCCTGGTGGCTCTGGCTGCTGGCCTTGATGTAGGTGCCGATGCCGCCGTTGTAGAGCAGGTCGGCCGGCGCCTTGAGGATCAGCTTGATCAGTTCGTTGGGCGCCAGCTGTTCGGCCTCGGTCCCCAGCCAGGCGCGCACCGGCGCCGACAGCGGGATGGTCTTGACGTTGCGCGGCCAGATGCCGCCGCCGGCGGAAATCAGCGAGCGGTCGAAATCGTCCCACGACGAGCGCGGCAGCGCCGCGAGGCGTTGCCGCTCGACGAAGGTTCTGGCCGCATCGGGGCTCGGGTCGATGAGGATATGGCGATGGTCGAAAACGGCGATCAGGCGGATCTCTTTCGAGAGCAGCATGGCGTTGCCGAAAACGTCGCCGCTCATGTCGCCGATGCCGATGACGGTGAAGGGCTCGCTCTGCGTATCGCGGCCGAGTTCGCGGAAGTGGCGCTTGACCGCCTCCCAGGCGCCGCGCGCGGTGATCGCCATCTTCTTGTGGTCGTAGCCGACCGAGCCGCCTGAAGCGAACGCGTCGCCGAGCCAGAAGCCGTATTCGATGGCGATGCCGTTGGCGATGTCGGAGAAAGTGGCCGTGCCCTTGTCGGCGGCGACGACGAGGTAGGTATCGTCACCGTCGCGGCGGCGAAGGTTCTTCGGTGGAACAACCTTGCCTTCGACCAGATTGTCGGCGAGGTCGAGCATGCCGCGGATGAAGGTCGAGTAACAGGCGATGCCTTCCGCCTGGTAGGCATCGCGCTCGCTGGGGGGCGGCAGGCGCTTGCCGATGAAACAGCCCTTGGCCCCGAGCGCCACGATGACGGCGTTCTTGGCCGTCTGCGCCTTGGTCAGCGCTAGCGCTTCGGTGCGGAAATCCTCCATGCGATCAGACCAGCGCAGGCCGCCGCGCGAGACGCGCGCGCCGCGCAGGTGGATGCCCTCCATGCGCGGGCTATAAACGAAGACTTCATAGAGCGGCAGCGGCTTGGGCAGGAAGGGCACGCGCTTCGATTCGATCTTGAACGAAAGATAGCCCTTCGCCTTGCCATCCTTGCCGGTCTGCCAGGCGTTGGTGCGCAGCGTCGCTTCGATCGCCGTGCGCAGGCCGGAAAGAATGCGGTCGTCATCGAGGTTGCTGACTTGCGCGAGCGCGCTGCGCAGTTCGCCGGCGATCGCCTCGGCGCCGGTATCGTCGCTTCCCGGCGCGAGCCGCGCGGTGAACAGGTCGACGAGCAGGCGGGCGATGTGCGGCTGGGCGGCGAGACAGCGTTCGATATAGACCTGCGAAAACGGCAGCCCGGCCTGGCGCACGTAACGGCCGTAGGCGCGCAGGATGGTGATGCGCGGATCGTCAAGGCCGGCGAGCAGGGCGAGGCGGTTGAAACCGTCGTTCTCGGCTTCGTCGCGCAGGAGCTTTTCGAGCAGGTCGACGAAAGCCTTTCGCGTCGCTTCGTCTTCGAGCGCGCCGGCGCGCGGCAGCCTGACGGCGAAATCGGCGATGTGCAGATTGCTGTCCACGAGCTTGAACGGCTGTTCGGAGAGCACGATCACGCCGAGATTCTCGAATACCGGCAGCACCGCCGAGAGCGGCCGCGGATCGCCTTTCAGGAAGAGCTTGACGTGCTGGTCCGAGCCATCGTCGCCGTAGGGCGCGTTGAGCTTGACTTCGATGCGGCCGCCTTGCTCCGCCGCTTCGAGGTGTTCGAGATCGGAGACCGCCGAGCTGGGCGGCACCTGGTCCTGATAGGCGAGCGGCAAGGCCGTCGCATAACGGCTCAGCAAGGCATTGCCGCGTTCCTCGCCGCAATGCTCGATCAGGTTCTGTTGCAGCTCGTCATGCCAGCCGCGCACGATGCGCGCCACTTCGCGCTCAAAGCCCTCGGCGTCGTAACCGTGGTCGTAGCGCGTGCCGGACGGCATGCGCGCAATCAGGTGCAGGCGCGCCAGGCGCGACTCGCCGACGAGCAGGAAGAAATCGATGCTCTCGGCATGCAGGGTATCGCCAAGCAGCTTGGTGATGCGCTGGCGCACCGTGGTGTCGAAGCGGTCGCGCGGCATATAGACGAGTGCCGAGACGTAGCGCCCCCAGCTGTCGTTGCGCAGGAAGACGCGCACGCGCGGGTGTTCCTGCAACATGACGATGCCGCTGGCGATGCGCTGCAGGTCGCCGGTGGCGATCTCGATCAGCTCTTCGCGCGGATAGGTTTCGAGGACGTTGATCAGCGCCTTGTCGCGGTAGCTGCCCGGCGCAAAGCCGCAGGCGGCACGCACCGCGGCGACCTTGCTGCGCACCACCGGAATCTCGCTGGTCGAAACGTGATAGACGTGCGTCGCATAGAGGCCGACGAAGACGTGTTCGCCGACCACCCGGCCGGCCGCGTCGCGATGATGCACGCCGATGAAATCGAGGTAATTCGGGCGATGCACGCTCGAATGCGCATCGGCTTTGACCAGGGTCAGCGCCGAGGGCAGCTGGGAAACTTCCTCCAGGTCGCCGGGGATGCCGGCGAGGCAGGGACCAAAGCGTGGATGATCGGTTCGCCGCAAGAGGCCGAGGCCGCCGTCGGCCGTGCGTTTGAGCACACCGGCCGCAGGATCGGCCACATAATGGGTGTAACCGAGAAAGACGAAATTCTCGGCGGCGATCCATGCCAGAAACTCACCGATCTCCTTGTTTTCGGGCTTGGTCGACAGTTCGAGGTCGGCGACCGCCGCAGCCACGCTCTGGCGCATCGCCGCATGGTCTTCGACGGCAGCGCGGACGTCGGCGAGGACTTCGCCGATCTCGACGCGCAAGGCCTCGATCTGGCGCGCGTCGCCGAGGCGATCGACCTCAAGGTGTATCCACGATTCGGTGTGGGTGCCGGCGCTGCCGCGCGCCGCGCTAAGCTGCAGCGTTCCTGCCGCATCGCGCACGATGCCGAGCAGCGGATGCATCAGCTTGTGAATGGCCAGGCCGTGGCGATAGACAACCATGGTGATCGAATCGACGAGGAAAGGCATGTCGTCGGTGACGATATCGATGACGGTGTGCGCCGAATGCCAGCCGTGGCGGTCGAAGTCGGGCGTATAGAACGCGATCGCCGCCTGGCCCGGCAAACGCTGGACACCGAGGCGATGATGCTGGACGGCTGCGCCGTGCAACTCTTCGGGGCTGGCGTCGCCGAGGCCGTCAACATCGGCGTCGGCGAAGTAATTTGCCAAGTGGTCGGCAAGACTCGCCGAGACTTTCTGGTGGCTGGAAATCTCGCGCAGATTGCGCAGCAGGCTGTTGTCCATGTCCGATACCTTACCCATTTTCTCACCTATTATAAAAATGCCAATTGGCTTTCTGCGGCGCGGCGCTTGTGGCGCTCGTGGCTGGAAAGTACTTGGCTTCAAGACGGATAAAATCAACTCGAATGCTCACGCCCTATTCTTGGGCCAAGCCGGAATTGACGCGGAACAATCCCCCTCGATCGATCGCGGCTCGGTGCGACGATGCATGCTCCTATTTATACAAGGTTCTTGCGGCTATGCAAGCGCTCGATAATCATAAGATCCTACGATTTTAGAATTAACTCGGAGATGCCTCGCTTGCCGCGCAGGCGCTGAGAAGACCGTTAAAGGCATGGACGGCAAGGGTTGTGGCGCAGCAACCCGGGCGCCTGGAGAAACGCCCTCGGCCGCTCTTCAGTGCGCCGCCGGAAAGCTGCGCAGCTCGTCGAGCAAGACTTTGCATTCCGGAAATGATGCGGCGAGCGCCTCGAGTTCCCCGACGGCGCTCGGCGTGTAGCCCGGGCTGTTGGCCAGCGCCCGCTGCAAGGCGATTTTCGCCGCGTCGGGCCGATTGTCCAGGGCGAGCAGGTAGGCGAGATTGAAGGCGATGCGGTCAACCGGCGAGAAGCGCATGGCCATCGTCGCCACGGCGATCTTGTCGGGCAGCGCCTGCTTGTCGACGCGCAACTGGAAAGCGTAGATCGACTCGACGTAATGGGCGAAAAGCGATTCGCGGCGCAATCGGGCGAGCGCGTCGGATCGCGTCTTCACCGAATCCGGCTCGCTTGCGCCGGCCAGGGTCCCATTGAGCGCGCGCTCGAACTGGCGGTAGTCGCCGGCCAGCGAAAACAGCGTCCATCCCCCGAGCAGCAGAACCAGCATGAGCAGCAGCCGCCCGAGGGTACTGAGGTGCAAACGGAATCCGGCATCGCTGCCGATGCCGAGGGCGAGCGCTGCGATACCCAGGAAGAAGGCGTACCACAGCGGGTATTCGAGTTGGCTGTGCGCGGCCAGAACCAGCAGGATTGCGGCGATCCACCAGTGCGCTGCCGACCAGGGCGCGCGGATGAAGGCCAGCCACCAGCGCAGCGCGAGCAGCACGACGAGCAGAGGCGCCAGCGGACCGAATTCGGCCAGCAACTGGATGAACAGGTTGTGGGCGTGCTCGCCGCACCGATAGGCACCGCCAGTCCCGTCACCGACGAGGCGGTAGGCGAGAACGGAGAACTGTCCGACGCCGGCACCTAGCCACGGGTGCTCGGCAAAGATGGCGAGGCCGGTGCGCCACAGTTGCTGGCGCGCCGACACGCCGCTCACTTCGCGCACGAGCCGTTCGGCGGATACCGGCGCCTGTAGGGCGCTACTCAAATCGAAATGGGCGAAGGCCCATTGCAGCACGAGGGTCGCCGGCAGCAGCCACAGCGCGATCCGGGCGACGCGGCTCAGCGCGTCCTGGCGGAAATGCCGCGCGCTCCAGAGCGACAGCAGGGCGAAACCGAGCGCATAGACGATCACGCTGCGCGAACCGGTCAGGCTGGCGGCCGAGAGCAGTACGCCGGCACTGAACATGAAGGCCGGCCGCGCTATCCGGCGCTGGACGCGCAGGTAAATAGCCGAGGCCATGCCCAGCCACAGGTAGTCGGCAAGATGGTTGGCCTGCCCGAGATTGCCGCTGCCCCGGGCCAGCGGCGAAAGCCAGGCGCTCCCGGCGAGCGGCGTCGCGAGTTGCAGGCCGAGGACGATCGCCGCCAGCAGCGCTCCGGCGAGCAGGGCCGCGGCGAACAGGTCGACGAGCTTGTCGAGGTCGATTTCCTCGCGCAGCGAACGGCCGACGATCAGGAGCAGCACGGCCCACAGCAGGTAGAGCGCGAGGTTCGATGTGGATGTCCGAGGCGCGCGTGCGCATCGCTTCCTCGAACACCGTTTGCAGGAGCTTGGCGACCGGCGCTTCTTCCGCGTCGCCGGCCCCTTTGAGCGGATCGCCGAACTCGAGCGGCACGTCGGCCAGATCGGCCGTCAATTCCTTGGCCAGGCCGCTGATTTCCTCGGTCCGGCGATAGACCCGATCGATCAGCCCGAGCAACTGGCTCTCGGCGACCACCGCCAGTTCGACCTCGCGGCGCAGCAGGCGCAGCAGGCGCAGCGTGTCATCGTAGGCGGCGAGGTCGCCCGGATCGACGAAGCCGACGCGCAGCCGGCCGTCGATCTCGTCGAGGACGATGGCGCGCAGGCGCCGCGCCTGTGCCTCCGGCAGCAGCTTGATCAGCTCCGGCTTCGGCTTGAA
>CAIXAY010000300.1 GCA_903917505.1 uncultured beta proteobacterium
ACCGGCAACGGCCGGCGCGAATCCTTCGCCCATCTGCCGCTGCCGCGCATGACCAACACCATGATGCTCGGCGGCGACAAGAGCCCTGAGGAAATCATCGCCTCGGTGAAGAAAGGAATTTACGCGGTCAATTTCGGCGGCGGCCAGGTCGACATCACCAACGGCAAATTCGTTTTCTCGATGTCCGAGGCCTACCTGATCGAGGACGGCAAGCTCGCCGGCCCGGTCAAGGGCGCCACGCTGATCGGCAGCGGCCCCGAAGCGATGAACCGGGTGACCATGGTCGGCAACGACCTGCGCCTCGATCCGGGCGTCGGCACCTGCGGCAAGGACGGCCAGAGCGTCCCGGTCGGCGTCGGCCAGCCGACCCTGCGCATCGAGGGACTGACGGTCGGCGGGACGGCTTGACCATGCCGCACACGAAACCGAATACCGACGACGTACGCATTCGCGAAATCAAGGAGCTGATCTCGCCGCTCGCCCTGCTCGGCGAGTTCCCGCTCGGCGAGCGCGCCGCGCAGACGACTTATGACGCGCGCCAGGCCATCCATCGCATCCTGCATGCGGGCGACGACCGCCTGCTGGTCGTCGTCGGGCCGTGCTCGATTCACGATGCGGACGTGGCCATGGCCTATGCCGAGCGGCTGCGCGACGTCGTCCCGAATTATGCCGATGATCTGCTGCTGGTGATGCGCGTGTATTTCGAGACGCCGCGCACGACGGTCGGCTGGAAAGGGTTGATCAACGACCCGCGGCTCGACGGCAGTTTCCGCATCAACGAAGGCCTGCGCCTGGCGCGCGGCCTGCTGCTCGCCATCAACGACAGCGGCCTGCCCTGCGCGACCGAATTTCTCGATACGATCACGCCGCAATACACGGCCGACCTGATCGCCTGGGGCGCGATCGGCGCGCGCACCACCGAGTCGCAGGTGCATCGCGAACTGGCTTCGGGGCTGTCGTGCCCCGTCGGTTTCAAGAACGGCACCGACGGCAACGTGCGCATCGCCATCGACGCGATCCGCGCCGCGCAGTCGCCACACCATTTTCTCTCGGTGACCAAGGGCGGCCACTCGGCGATCGTGTCAACCACCGGCAACGACGATTGCCACGTCATCCTGCGCGGCGGCAGCGAACCCAATTACGACGCCGCGCATGTCGATGCGGCTGGCCGCGAAATCGCCGCCGCGGCGCTCGTCGACCGCCTGATGATCGATTGCTCGCACGCCAACAGCAGCCGCGATTTCAAGCGGCAGATCGAGGTCGCCGCGGCGCTCGCGGCGCAGCTGGCACGCGGCGAGGCGCGCATCATCGGCGCGATGCTCGAGTCGCACCTCGTCGAAGGCCGGCAAAACCTGGTTGCGGGGCAGCCGCTCGAACCCGGCAAGAGCATCACCGACGCCTGCCTCGGCTGGGAAGACACGCTGCTGGTGCTGGACTTTCTCGCGCACGGCGTGCGCGCCCGGCGGCGCGTCGTGGCTGGCCGTTAAGCCGCGCGCGGTTTCTGCCGGATCGGTGGCCAGCGATGCGCTTGCCGCGTGTATGATGACCGGATGCCGACAGGATGCGCCTGCCGCGCCTACCGTTTCCGGGTGAATCATGCGCCGACTCATTTCTTGCCTGAAACTCCTGCGGCCGCACCAGTGGGTCAAGAGCGGTTTCGTCTTCGTCGGGCTGCTGTTCGGCCACGCGTGGGGTGACCCGCTGCTGGTGCACAAGGTGCTGCTCGCCGCCGCCGCTTTCGCGCTCGCCGCCTCGGCGGTTTATGTCGGCAACGACCTGGCTGACCGCGAGCGCGATCGCCAGCATCCGGAGAAGCGCGAGCGGCCGCTGGCATGCGGTGCGGTCAGCGTGAGCCAGGCGCTGCTGCTCGGCGCCGGCTGTTTGCTCGCGGCGCTGCTGCTGGCGCATGCCGCGGGCAGTGGCGTGCTGCTGATCGTGCTGCTCTATGTCGCGCTCAATGCCGCTTATTCGCTCGGCCTGAAACACGTCGTCCTGCTCGATGTATTCATCATATCAGCGGGCTTCATGCTGCGCATCCTGGCCGGCACGCTCGGCGTTGGCATCGCGCCCTCGCACTGGCTCCTCCTGTGCGGCCTGCTGTTGACGCTCTTTCTTGGATTCGCCAAGCGCCGAGCAGAGCTGAATGCCCTTGCCGGACAAGGCGGCAGCCACCGCCGCGTCCTCGACGACTACGATCCGGTGCTGCTCGACAAGCTGATCACGATTTGCGCGGCCGGCGCCATCGTCACTTACAGCCTGTACACGGTGAGCGCCGAAACGGTGGCCATGCACGGGACGACGAACCTGATCTACACGGTGCCCTTCGTTATTTACGGGATCTTCCGCTATCTCTTCCTGTTGCACCGCCGCGGCAGCGGCGGCGATCCGGCCGCCGCGCTGCTCCGCGACAGGCACCTGCTCGCCGCTTTCGCCGCCTGGCTGCTCAGCGTCATCGCGCTGCTCGGCTGGTTCGCCTAGCCGAAGGCGCGGCAGGGTGTAGCCTCAGGCCTTGCCGGTACTTCCTTCGTTGCCGCCATGCACCCACAGCACGTCGCCGCGGCCGCCGGCCTTGTTCAGGGCGCGGCCGAGGACAAACAGCAGGTCGGAGAGGCGATTGAGGTACTTGCGCGCGGCATCGGAAACGTTCTCGCTCTGCGCCAGATGCACCAGGTGGCGTTCGGCGCGGCGGCAAACGGTGCGTGCCAGATGGGCGAGCGCCGCCGCCCGCGTTCCACCCGGCAGGATGAATTCCTTGAGCGGCCTCAAGTTGGCGTTGAATTGCGTGACGGCCTCTTCGAGGCGCACGACCTGCGCCGTGCTGATGACCTTGGTGCCGGGCAGGCAGAGCTCGCCGCCGAGGTCGAACAGGTCGTGCTGGACGGTCAGCAGGACGGCGCCGATGGCTGCCGGCAGCTCTTCGCCGAGCAGCACGCCGAGGCTGGAATTGAGCTCGTCGACTTCGCCGATGACCTCGATGCGCAGGCAATCCTTGGCCACTCTCGAGCCGTCGCCCAGTCCGGTGGTGCCGGCGTCGCCCGTGCGCGTGACAATTTTTGAAAGACGGTTGCCCATAAGCGGTTTCCTGAGGAGAATGCGTGGCTGTCCGGCAGATTATAACGGAAGCCATCTTCCGCTTCCTGCCGCGAAATTCGTGGAATCTTGCCGGCTGCGGCTTGTCAATGACGATGACATATTGCATACTCTATCAGGCTTGTTGACCAAGCCTTGCACAGGGGAAACATGGCCTTCAAAGATGCTGATCTGGCGGGTCTCTCGCTCGACGAGAGCAAGAGCGTCAAGCGCCTGCTGGAAAGAGGGATCACCATACCGTCACAGCCGCGCGTGCTGCGCGAGTTGCAGCAGCAACTGGCACGCGGGGTAACCGATGTGCGCGCGCTGGCGCGGATCATCGTTCAGGATCCCGGGATCGGCGCGATGCTCTTCAAGCTCGTGCAGAGCGCCGCCTACCGCAACCTCCAGGCTTTCACTTCGCTCGAGCAGGTCCTGCAGATCGTCGGCTTGCAGGCGACAAGCAATCTGATACGCGCCATCACGCTCGCGGCGGCCTTGCCGGCCAAGCACAACCGCAAGGCTTTCGAGGCCTACTGGGCGCGCTCGCAGGCGGTATCCGAGCTGGCCATGCTGATCGCCGACGAGCGGATCAGCGTGTGCAATGTCTTCCCAGACCAGGCTTGCCTGGCCGGAATCTTCCACGATTGCGGTGTGCCGGTGCTGATGCAGCGTTTTCCGACCTACTGCAAGGACATGGGCCATGACCTGCCCTGGGGGACGCGGTATCTGGCCGAGGAAGATGCGCGCTTCAATGCCGATCATTGCGTCATCGGCTATCTCATTGGCCGGCACTGGAAGCTGCCGGATTTCATCTGCGACTCGATACGCTATCATCACGATTTCGATCGCATCGGCAATCATGAGGCGCGGACGATGGTCGCGATTCTTCAGCTGGCGATTCACATCTACCATCTGGACCAGCGCATGGAAAATCCGGAATGGCCGGCCGTGCGCAAGGAAGTGCTCGACGAACTCGGGCTCGGCACGGACACCTTGCCCGAACTCGTCGACGTCATCCTGGATCGCTATCACCTCAGGGGATAAGGCGGGGGCAGCATGAGCGACGAGACCGGACCGGCCGGGCGCGTGCCCGTCGAGCGGCGCGGCAATCGCCATTTGCGTTCGCGGTTCGATACGGCTTTCGCCATGGTCGAATCGTTTCTTGATTGCGCGAAGGGTTGGGACGGCCCGTCGCGCGAGCATCTGGCGTTTCGTGTGGTGAGCGAGAATTTTTCCGAGCTGCGCAGCGCGGAAGTCCAGTCCTTCGTGGTTTCCGCGCATCGCGTCTACATTGCCCGCCATCCCGAGGCCAGCGACCATTTGCCGCGCCCGGCGGAGTTGCGCGCAGCAAACGTGATATTCTGCTCGCCTCGGGGAGATTAGCTGAATGGCGCTAAGGATTGACGCCTGCGTTGCCCAGCATCAGGGTGATCGCACGGAGCAGCAGGACAGGGTTGCCTTATTGCCGCATCCCAAGCAGGGCGGGGTGGCTCTCGCCGTCGTCGCCGACGGCATGGGCGGGCATACCGGCGGAACGCTGGCCGCGCAGCAGGTGATCCACACGGCGCGCAACAACTTCGAGCAGTTCTCGGTGCGCACCGAAACGCCGCAGAGCATGCTCAAAGCCAGCCTGCACGAGGCGCACATGCTGATCAAGGCGTCGCGCTTCATCAACGAAAAAGAGCCGCACAGCACGGCCGTGATGTTGCTCCTGCAGCCGGGCAAGGTGAGCTGGGCGCATTGCGGCGACAGCCGGCTGTACCGCTTTCGCGGCGAACAGCCATTCTTTCGCAGCGTCGATCATTCCTACGTCGAGCAGCTCGTGGCCGGCGGCAAGATCACGCCGGAAGAGGCGCTCGTGCATCCCAACCGCAATATCCTGATCACTTCCCTCGGCGGCGGCGATACGCCGAAGATCGATTTCGGCGAGACGCAGGACCTGCAGGCGGGAGATTCCTTCCTGCTGTGCTCCGACGGGCTCTGGGCTTATTTCGGAGACGCTGAAATGGGCAGCGTGCTGGCCGCGCATTCGGCACGCGAGGCCTCCGAATTGCTGATCAGCCGGGCACGGTTGCGCGCCAAGGGCGAGGGTGACAATGTGTCGCTGGCGATTCTCAAACTGCTCGACGCGAATGGGAAGACCGCAGCGAAGTAATCAGTCGGTCGACGAGGCAGCAAGCAAAGCGGCCGCGACGTGTTCGTCCCGGCGCGTTGCCGTTGCGCGCGCTTGACGCTCAGGCTTTCTTGCGGCCGAGCCCGCCGAGCAGTGCCGCGACAAGACGGCGCGGCTTGTGCAGATGTTCAATGTGGGCGACGACCTGCGCCGCATCGGCATCGGCAGGCGCCGCCACCGGATGCGGTTCGGCGCTTTCGTAGGGCTTGCTGAAATCGAAACCGTCAGCGGCGATATGGCTCTTGCGCCGGTTGCTCGCCGGGTGGCTTGCCGCGCTCGCCTCGCGCCGCGGCCGGGCGGCCGGCGCGACGGTGGCCGGCGGCGCCGGCGGACGGCGCAGATGGCTCTTGCGGCCGGTGGGCGGATATTCGTAGTCGTATTCCGGTTCGAAACCCGGAATGATCACCTGCTCCACCTTGATCTTGATCAGCTTTTCAATCTCGACCAGGTACTGGACCTCGTGCGCCGAAACCAGCGAAATGGCGGTTCCCGGTTTGCCCGCGCGGCCGGTGCGGCCGATGCGGTGGATGTAGTCTTCCGGGGTGTGCGGGATTTCGAAATTGATCACGTGCGGCAGGTCGTCGATATCGAGTCCGCGCGCCGCGACGTCGGTGGCGACCAGCACCAGCACGGTACCGTTCTTGAAGGCTTCGAGCGCCTTCAGCCGATCGAGCTGGCTCTTGTCACCATGAATCGAATCGGCGGCGATGCCGGCGCGTTGCAGATCGCGGGCGAGCTTGTTGGTCTCGATCTTGGTGCGGGTGAATACCAGAACCTGATTGAAGTCCGATGACCTGAGCAGTTTGACCAGCAGCGCCCGCTTGGCGTCGGCGGCGACCGGGTGCACGCGGTGGGTGATCGTGTCGACCACCGTGTTGCGCTTGGCCACTTCGATGAGTTGCGGCGCCCTGAGCATCTTGTCGGCGAGCTTCTTGATCTCTTCCGAAAAAGTCGCGGA
>CAIXAY010000301.1 GCA_903917505.1 uncultured beta proteobacterium
CGCCATGCCCGCGGCCTGATCCTCACCGAGCAGGGCGAGCTGCTCTATCGCACCGCCCATGAAGTGTTCATGAAGCTGGAGGCGGCGCGCGCCAAGCTGACCGACAGCCGCGAACGCCCGCACGGCGAACTGAAGGTGACGACCACGGCCGGCCTCGGTGTGCACTGGCTGACGCCGCGGCTCGGCGAGTTCGTCGACCTCTATCCCGACATCCGCCTGACCTTGATCTGCACCGACGAGGAACTCGACCTCGCCATGCGCGAAGCCGACGTCGCCATCCGCCTGCGCCAGCCGACCCAGCCCGACCTGATCCAGCGCAAGCTGTTCTCGGTCAAGTCGCACGCCTACGCGTCGCCGGAATATCTCAAGCGGTTCGGCACGCCGCGCACCCACGATGACATTGATCAGCACCGCATCCTGCTGCTCGGCGGCAACGTCCCGCCGCATCTGCAGAACCGGCGCTGGCTGACCGAGGTCGGGCGCAGCGGCAAGGATTCGCGCGCCGCGCATCTGGTCATCAACAACGTGCTCGGCATCCTGCGCGCCTGTCAGCGCGGCATCGGCATCGCCATGTTGCCGGACTATCTGGTCGAGGAGAACGGTGGCCTGGTACAGCTTTTCGGCGAAGGAGACACCGTCGCGCTCGACGCCTATTTCGTCTATCCGGAAGAGCTGAAATCGGTGGCGCGGGTGCAGGCGTTTCGCGACTTCCTGGTTTCGAAGGCGCAGCGCTGGAGCTATTGAGGCACGAAAGCCGCCAAGTTCCAGCCGACGCCCGTTGCGCCGCAGCGTCCGCGCGAGGCCGCCGCGGCACGTCTGTGCGAGGTGTCCGCAATGCCGGCACTGGCCGCCACGAACGGTGGCCTGCACCAACGGGCGCTAGCATAAACAGGAGTAATGACGGCTGCGGAAGCGGCATGGCAGGCATGCGGCCAATCGCGTTGTCGCCCCCGGCTCACGCCGACATAGTATTCGCTGCTGATGGCAATTGATTGTTGCATCCTCCCAGGTCGCGATCGGTTGCCTCAGTTGTTCCCCTCTGGAAGGTGATTGTCGGTTTTGCCGACAAAACTCCGCCGGGCATTCTTGCCCGGCGTTTTTCTTATGTGCGTTCGTTGCGCTTGACGGCGTTGAACGTTCGCCTTGGCGCCGCCTCACCACACCAGGCGCGCCACCATGGTGGCGCCGAGCGCGAACAGGCCGATGAATACAAAGCGGCGGAAGGCCGCGACCGAGAGCTTGTCGCGCACCGCCTGCCCGATCGCCATGCCGAACAACGCGGCGGCAAGCGCGACCAGCGTCGGCGCGGCGATATCGAGCCCGAGCCCGCTGTTGATGCCGAGGCCGAGCGCGAGCGCCACCGTCGAGGTGAAGGCCGACAGCGCCAAGGCCTGGACCAGATCGTCCTTGTCGAGTTCGATCGCCTGCAGATAGGGCACGCCGGGAAGAACGAAGATGCCGGTCGCCCCGTTGATGATGCCGGTGGCGAGCCCCACCAGCGGACCGAGCCAGCGTTCGGATCGGCGCCGCACCTTGACGTGCCTGCCGGCGAGGCCGACGACGCAATAGACCATCAGCG
>CAIXAY010000302.1 GCA_903917505.1 uncultured beta proteobacterium
CGGCGCAGGCAAGGGTGCGAGAACTGCTGCAGCACGGTGGCCGTCGTGTCAGTGCTGGCGTCATCGACGATGATCAGTTCGAAGCCGCCGGGCAACGCGGCCAGCGCGGCGATGATCTCCTCGGCCAGCGGGACGATGTTCTCTTCTTCGTTGAAAGCCGGGACGATGACCGAAAGGCGCGGCGGCTCGGTTGTCGCCGGCGCGCCGGCGGTATCTGTGCTCATGATTTAGGTCCGATTGCGAACGTTATGGCGGGGCAAACCCATAAATTGTGCTGCGCCGGCAGGCCATTACGCGCGCTTGGCGTAGTCATGGAACCACGCCGTCCACCGCGCCAGTCCTTCTTCAAGCGAAGTTTTCGGATCGAAACCGACGTCCTTGCGCAAGTCGTCGATGTCCGCATAGGTTGCCGGGACATCGCCGGCCTGCATCGGCAGGAAATTTTTCTTGGCCTTCCGCCCGAGCGCGTTCTCGAGGGTTTCAATGAAGGTCAGCAACTGCACCGGCCGCTCGTTGCCGATGTTGTACACCCGGTAGGGCGCATGGCTGCTGGCCGGATCCGGGTCGGCGCTGTCGAACGCGGGATTGGGCGCCGGGATGCGGTCCATGACCCGAACCGTTCCGTCGGCAATGTCATCGACATAGGTGAAATCGCGCTGCATCTGGCCGTGGCTGAAGACATCGATGGGCCGGCCGGCGAGAATCGCGCTGGTGAACAGCCACGGCGACATGTCCGGCCGTCCCCACGGCCCGTAGGCCGTGAAGTAGCGCAGGCCAGTAGTTGGCAGGGCGAAGAGGTGGCTGTAGCTGTGCGCCATCAGTTCGTTCGATCTCTTGGTCGCGGCATAGAGGCTGAGCGGGTGGTTGACCTCGTCATGCACGGAGAACGGCATCCGCGTATTGGCGCCGTAGACGCTGGAGCTGCTGGCATAGACGAAGTGCTCGATGCCGTATTGCCGGCAGGCTTCGAGGACGTTCGCAAAACCGACCAGATTGCTCTGCACGTAAGCCTGCGGGTTGCTCAGCGAGTAGCGCACGCCCGCCTGCGCCGCGAGATGGATCACGCGTTGAAAACGCTCGGCGGCGAACAGGCTGTGTAGCGCGACGGCGTCGGCGATATCGATCTGCGCGAAGCGGAAATTGCGGTAAGGCGAGAGGCAATCCAGGCGCGCGCGCTTGAGCGCGGGGTCATAGTAGTCATTGAGGTTGTCGATGCCGATCACCTCGTCGCCGCGTTCGAGCAGCAGGCGCGCGACGTGCAGGCCGATGAAGCCGGCGGCACCGGTGACCAGAATCTTCATCGCGGCCGCCCGATCGAAAAGTACTCGAAGCCCTGCGCGCGCATCGCCGCCGGTTCGTACAGATTGCGGCCGTCAAAAACAATCGGGTACTTGAGCAGCGATTTCATAGTGTCGAAGTTGGGGCTGCGGAAGGCTTTCCATTCGGTGACGATGAGCAGGGCGTCGGCGCCGTGCAGGGCATCCATCGGGCTTTCGGCCAGGCGCAGGTCGGCGCGCTGGCCGTAGATCCGGCGCGTCTCTTCGATCGCCGCCGGATCGTAGGCGGCGACTGTCGCGCCCATCTGCCACAGCGCTTCCATCATCGTCCGGCTCGGCGCTTCGCGCATGTCGTCGGTATCGGGCTTGAACGCCAGGCCCCAGAAGGCGAAGTGCCGGTTCTTGAGATCCGTGCCGAAGCGCGCCTTGAGCTTTTCGACGAGCACGCTCTTTTGCACTTCGTTGGCACGCTCGACCGCTTCGAGCACCAGCAGCGGCACATCGTTCTCCTGGGCGGTGCGCTGCAAGGCCTGGACATCCTTGGGGAAACACGAGCCGCCGTAGCCGCAGCCGGCATACAGGAAGTGATAGCCGATGCGCGGGTCGGCGCCGATGCCATGGCGCACCTGCTCGATGTCGGCGCCGAGCTTTTCGGCGAGGATGGCGAGTTCGTTCATGAACGAGATGCGCGTTGCCAGCATGGCGTTGGCCGCGTACTTGATCAGTTCGGCCGAGCGCACGTCGGTGACGATCAGGCGTTCGCGGCTGCGCTGGAATGGCGTGTACAAGTTGCGCAGAAGCTGCGTGGCTTTCTCGTTCTCGGTGCCGATGACGATGCGGTCGGGCTTCATGAAATCGTCGACGGCGGCGCCTTCCTTGAGGAACTCGGGGTTGGATGCGACGCAGAAGTCGACATTCATGTTGCGCGCCTGCAGTTCCTCCTGCATCGCCGCTTTGACCCGGTCGGCGGTGCCGACCGGTACGGTCGATTTGTCGACGACCAGCTTGAACGATTTCATGTGCCGGCCGATGTTGCGCGCCGCGGCGACGACGTACTGTAGATCCGCCGAGCCGTCTTCGTCGGGCGGCGTGCCGACGGCGATGAACTGGATCTCGCCGAAATCCACCGAAGCCTCGATGTCGGTGCTGAAGGTGAGGCGCCCTTCGGCGACATTGCGCCTGACCATCTCCTCCAGGCCGGGCTCGAAAATGGGGATGCCGCCGGCATTGAGGATGCCGATCTTGCGCGCATCGACGTCGACACAGAAGACCTCGTTGCCGACTTCGGCGAGGCAGGCGCCGGTAACCAGGCCGACATAGCCGGTTCCGATAATTGTAACTTTCATAGCGTTACTCCAGGTGAGTCCATGGGCGCGACATTGCTGCGCATAAGGTTAGGGGAAAATATTCGCATCGGTTTCGGCACTATCCTCTTCGCTGAATTGCATCGCGTGCAGGCGCGCGTAATGGCCGTTGGCGGCGAGCAGCGCGGCATGCGAACCGCTCTCGACGATGCGGCCCTGGTCCATGACCATGATGATGTCGGCTTTCTCGATCGTCGACAGGCGGTGCGCGATGACCAGGGTCGTGCGATTGGCCATGACGTGATCGAGCGCGTTCTGGATGTGGCGCTCGGATTCGGTGTCGAGCGACGACGTGGCTTCGTCGAGGATCAGGATGGGCGCGTCCTTCAGCATGGCGCGGGCGATCGCCAGGCGCTGCCGCTGTCCGCCCGAGAGCAGCACGCCGTTTTCGCCGACCAGGGTATCGAAGCCTTGCGGCAACTGATCGATGAATTCGCGCGCATAGGCCGCTTCGGCGGCTCTCTCGATGTCGGCGCGGGGCGCGCCGGCGAGGTCGCCGTAGGCGATATTGTTGGCTACCGTATCGTTGAACAGCGAGGTCTGCTGGGTCACCAGCGCGATATGGCTGCGCAGGTTGCGCAGCGTGTAATCGGCGACATCGACGCCATCGATCAGGATATGCCCCTGCTTGTGCTGGTAGAAGCGCGGAATCAGGCCGGCCAGGGTGGATTTGCCGCTGCCGGAACGCCCGACGATGGCCAGCATCTGCCCGGGTGCGATGGTGAAGCTGACGTCGTCGAGTACCTGTTGCCGGTCGGCGGAATAATTGAAGGACAGATTGCGGACTTCGAGCAGGCCGGAGACGCGCGACCGTTCGACCGTGCCCAGATCAAGTTCCGGCGGCTCGTCGAGTTGCGCGAAGATGCTCTCGGCGCCGGCCAGGCCCTTCTGTATCGTCGCGCTGATTTCGGACAGCTGGCGGATCGGCTTGGGCAACAGCCCGGCGGCCGTGATGTAGGCGACAAGATCGCCGGCTGAAGCGTCGCCGCGCAAGAGCAGCACCAGGAGCAGCAACACCGACATCGTGCTGAAAGTGACGAGTTGCAACGCCGGCGTGAAGCTGGCCGCGGTCTTGGCCATGCGCAGCTGTTTTCTGGTATTCGTTTCGCTGGCGACGCGAAAGCGTTGCGCCTCGTAATCCTCGCCGCCGAAGCTGCGCACGACGCGATAACCGAGGATGGTCTCCGATGCGATATGGGTGAGGTCGCCCATGGCCGTCTGGATCTTGGTGCTCTGCTTGCGGAACTTGGCGCTCGCGCCGTTGGCCATCAAACCGATGACCGGCAGGATGGCGACCATCACCAGCGTCAGCTTCCAGTTCATCCACAGGAGATAGCCGAACAGGAAGACGACCGTCAGGCCCTCGCGAATGAGAATCTTGATCGCATCGGTCGCGGCGCCGGTGACCATGGTGACGTTGTAGGCGATGCGCGAGATCAGATGGCCGGAGTTGTTCAGGTCGAAATAGGTGTTCGGCAAGCGCAGCAGGCTTTCGAACAGCTCGCGCCGCAAATCGTTGACCAGGCCGAGCGATACCTTGGCCAGATAGTAGTTGCCGAAAAACGAGCCGATGCCCTGCCAGACGACGATCAGCACCAGCAGCAGGGGAACGCCGTAGGCGAGGTCCAGCTTGCCGACCCAGGGGATGTCGTGGAAGCTCGAACCACCGGGCATCGTCAGTCCGTCGACGAAGTATTTCAGGATGGCCGCCTGCATCGGCTGCGACGAGGCAAAGACAATGAAGCCCAGCAGGCTGATGGCGAACGCCCCGACCATGGGGCGCAGATAGCTCAGCAGCCGCAGGTAGATTTTCAGCGAGGAAACGGGCATCGATGCGGGCCGGGCGCCGGAGGGCTGCATAGCAGAAGCGTTCTTGGCAGACAATTGATAATTTTAGCACGCCCGCCTGTGCCGCTTGCCGGCAGCAGGGGCGGGGGAGACGCGAAATAGCGTGGAGTCCATGAACTCATTGTATGATTGAGCCATGCCGAAACGTGAATACCATGGGCGATAGGGAACAATTCTGGCGTTGGCTGGGCTGGGCGATCTGGCTAATTCCCGCGGCGGCGATCGTCGTCCTGATGGCCACCCATCCGCTGACGCGCAGCATGACGCCGGCCTATCACGAAGCGGTCGACAACTGGTGGGGGCAGCGCGCCGTGTACATCGGCCCGGCAGGCTTCAACTACCTGCCGGCCTTCCTGCCTTTCTTCGGGCTCTTCTCTTTGCTGCCGTTTGTCATCTGCGAAGTCCTGTGGCGCTGGGTAGCGCTGGGCGGGCTCGGTTTCGGCCTCTGGCGCGGCGTCGGACTGATCGCGGCGAGCGAGCGCCGGCGCGCTTTCGTGCTGGTCAGCGCGCTTGCCCTGCCGCTCTGCCTGAGCGCGTTGCGCAATGGCCAGGCGAGCGCCCTGCTGGCGGCCAGCCTGGTCCTTGCCGCCTGGTGCCTGCACCGGCAGCGCCGCTGGCCGGCCGTCGCCTGGCTTGCGCTGGCGCTGATCTGCAAGCCGCTGGGCATTCCCGCGATCGGCCTGGCGCTGATGGCTTTCCGGGGCCTCTGGTGGCGCGTCGCGATCGGCCTCGCGCTGGTCCTCGCGTATCCTTATTTCCTCGCGCCGCCGGGCTATGTGAATGAGGTCTACGCGGCCTTCGCCGGTAACATCGCGGCCTGTTTCGAGCCGGGCGGCGGCGGCCGCACCTTCGCCGACCTGAATGGCGTGCTGATGGTCGCCGGCATCAAACTCACCGGCATGCCCTCGCTGATCGTGCGCGTTGCGGCGGGAGCGGCCCTGGCGGTGGCCTGCTGGTTCCTGCGCGAACTCGGCGGCGATAGCCGGCGTGCCCTGCTGTGGCTCGGTTTCACCGGCATCTACATCATGCTCTTTACGCCGATGAACGAAGTCAACAGCTATGTCATGCTGGCGCCCGCCCTCGGGCTCTGGGCGCAGTGGTTCAGCGCGCACGGGGCGAAGCGCTGGCTGCAG
>CAIXAY010000303.1 GCA_903917505.1 uncultured beta proteobacterium
CGCGAGGCGCGAGACGCCGCGCTCGAGGCCATCTACTCCGCAATTCAGCAGGGCGCCGACCCCGGCGAAATCAAGCCATGAGCATCTATAATCTCTGCGTCGGCGTGACGACCTCACAGACGATCGCCAGCGTCTCTCAGCGCTTCGGCGCAGAGTTCGGCACCAATCCGATCGCTAAGCCGTGGGGCGCCGATTCAAACACCAATGTGCCGCCGCAGAATCAGGCATTCGAGGCGACGGTGCAGGCCAACAGCGCCAACCCGTCAGCGACGGTGCAGCCGGTCATGTCCAACGACGGCATCAACTGGACGAACTACGGCTCGGCGATGACCGTGCAGGCGATCGGCGGCGCAAGTTTCGCTTCGGCAATGGTCGTCGGCAACACGCCTGGCGCGTACTTTGGCGCGTTCGTTTCGGCCATCAGCGGAACGAATGCGAAGGTCAACTGCACGATGAGCGCTTGAGCTCCCGCTGATGGCTGATAACCCCGATAGCCCGCAAGACGACGGCGTTGTAGGCCTGCCGAAGATCGATTCGGCGATGAACAAGCGCTCGCCCATGGACACCGCCGGCGGCAAGGGCGCGAAGGACGACGACAAGAACACGCGCCTTGGTCGCGATAAGTCGAAGGACGCTGATCTTCTCGCCCGCGCCCGCAAGCGCTTCGAACGCTGCGTCGCTTATGAGGCGGACAACCGCAAGGCCGCGCTTGACGACCTGAAGTTCAAGGCCGGCGAGCAATGGCCGCCGGATGTGGTCACCCAGCGCAATCTCGACAATCGTCCGTGCCTGACGATCAACAAGATGCCGACCTTCGTGCATCAGGTGACGAACGATCTGCGCGAGAACCGGCCCGGCATCAACGTGAGCCCGGTCGGCGACAAGGGCGACATCGAGGTCGCCAAGATGAACCGCGGGCTGATCCGCGCCATCGAGCGCGACTGCCACGCCGACATCGCCTACGACACGGCCAGCGATGGCGCGGTATCCAACGGCCTCGGCCATGTTCGCATCCTGACCGAGTACGAAAGCCCGACCAGCTTCAACCAGGTCATCAAGATTGCGCGCATCCGCAACCCGTTCACGGTGTACCGCGACCCGGATCACCAGGAACCGGACAGCTCGGATTGCAAGTTCGGCTTCATCTCCGAGATGATCCCGCGCGACGAATTCAAGGCGCAGTGGCCGGAGGCCGATCCGGTGAATTGGGATCTGACTGGCGCCGGCGAATCGATGCGGAACTGGGTTGATCGCGACAACGTGCGCGTCGCCGAGTATTTCGAGATCGAGAGCAAGAAACGCATGCTGGTGCAACTCTCGAACGGCTATGTCGGGTGGGAAGACGACCTGTCCGACGAAGCACAGCACATGCTCGATAGCGGCGTCGTCGATATCGTCAACGAGCGCGAGTCCGAGGAAAAGAAGTGGAAGTGGTACAAGCTGACGGTCAATGAAATCCTTGAGGACAAGGACTGGCCAGGCCAGTGGTTTCCGGTGGCGAGCTGCATCGGCGATGAGATCGACATCGAAGGCAAGGTCAAATATTCCGGCGTGATCCGGAACGCCAAAGACGCGCAGCGCATGTACAACTACAGCGCTACCGCGGAAGTCGAGCTGGTCGCGCTTGCACCGAAAGCCCCGTTCGTCGTCGCCGAGGGCCAGATCGAAGGCTACGAGCAGCAGTGGAAGCAGGCCAACACCAAGTCGTTTCCGTACCTGCAATACCGGCCGCAGTCGGTCGACGGCAAGCCGGCGCCGCCGCCGCAGCGACAGCCGATGGTCACTGCGCCGCAGGGCTGGGAGGTCATCAAGCAGGGCGCGTCGCAGGACATGATGGCGACCACCGGCGTGCGCTTCGATCCGAGCCAGGGCAACCGCATCGACGAAAGCGGCATCGCGCAGCGCGAATTCCGCCGCACCGGCGACCTGACCTCGTTTCACTATGCCGACAACATGGCGCGCATGCTGCGCCACGTCGGCGCGATGCTGATCGATCTTATTCCGGTCGTCTACGACACGCGGCGCATCTGCATGATCCTGCGCGAGGACGGCACCGAAGAGCAGATTCAGATCGACCCGAACGCGCCGAAGCCGATGACCGAGGGCACGCATCCGGCGACCGGGAAGAAGATGAAAATCTTCAACCCGACCTACGGCAAGTATGGCGTGACGGTGACCATCGGGCCGAGCTACGCCACCAAGCGCATCGAGGCGGCCGAGAACATGATGGCCTTCGCCAAGGCGATGCCCGGCGTGGCCGGCATGATCGCCGACCTGATCGCGAAGAGCATGGACTGGCCGGGTTCGGAAGAGATCGCGGCGCGCCTCGCCAAGGTCATCGCCATGCAGCATCCGGGCCTGATGACGGCGAACATCAAGGACGTGCCGCCGCAAGTGCAGGCAGTGCTGCAGAGCATGGAGGCGCAGATCAAGCAGATGGTCATGGAGCGCCAGCAGATGCTGAAGGCGCTGACCGATCAGCAGGCCGACCGCGCTCAGCGCCAGGACAAGATCGACAAGGACTTCGAAGCCAAGCTCATGGGCATCGTGCAGAAGGCGGAGCAGGCGTTCAACAAGGACATCGGCCAGGGCCTCGCCAAGCTTGCCGACCAAGTGAAGCAGCTTGAGGGTCAGCTTGCCAAGCCCGTTGAACAGCCGAAGCCGCAGGGGCCGTCGCCGGAAGAGGCCGCATCGCAGCGCGACAAGGATGCATTCGACCGCAAGATCAGGCTGCTTGAGGTGGCCGGCAAGTTCATGGCGACGCGAAAAAAGGACGCGGCGTGAAGCTCGATGACGTGCTCGGCGACATGGATGGCCTGGTCAGCAAGCTCGATGACGTCGACCTGCCGAATGTCTCCGAGAATGACATCGTTGACGCGCTGCTTTCCGAACTCAAGGATGCGATCGGCGCAGGCCGGCTTGAGAAGCAGATTGCCGAACTGACCAAACGCCTGGACGAAGTCGGCGAAGCACTCAAGCTCATTGCCGAAGCCGAGGCCGCGAACCATGCGCGCATCGCCGAAGCGGTGACCAAGATCGCCAATCATCTCGCGGCGCCGATTACCGTGGTGCGCGACAAGAGGCAGAAGGCGGCGGTGATCAAGCGCGATATGACGGGCTCGGCGGCCGGCCTTGATGGCGCAGTCTCTCGGCTCGGCGCTGATCGCACAATCCGGCGGCACAAGATGAGCGGTGCGATAGA
>CAIXAY010000304.1 GCA_903917505.1 uncultured beta proteobacterium
ATCATTGGCGTTTGGAAAAACTGGACTTCATGTCACCCCTTGAAGCCCGCCAGGCTTATGCCATACGAAAGGCGGCCTGAGTTGCAAAACCGTGTCCAGGAAATGCGAGCCGGTACAATTTGTTTCGGACTTGCCGATTTCGATTTCTTTCGTTTTTGAATCGGCTGTAACCAAGGGCGCCTATGCAACGAACTGACGGACAAGAGCGATTGCGTGCCAAGGAGGATCGCCTCAGGGAACTGTTGCTCGCGGGCCTGTCGGGGCAAGGCGCGGCTTACCAGATCTTCCTGACCGAGCTGAGCGCACACCTGCGGGCCTTCCTGCGCAAGCGCCTGGCGAGCTTGCCCGACGACGTGGAGGATCTTGTGCAGGAGTGCCTGCTTGCGGTTCACAACCAGCGCCACACCTACGATCCGGCTCAGCCCTTGTCGGCCTGGGTGCAGGCCATCGCCAAATACAAGCTCGTCGATCTGTGGCGCCGGCGAGCCGCTCGGGAATCTCTTACCGAGCCACTCGACGAAGAGACCGAGCTCTTCGCGTCAGCCGATGCCGAGGCGGCCGAAGCGAGGCGCGACCTGAACAAGCTTCTCGACGGCCTCCCGGACCGGCACCGGCTGCCGATCGTGCATGTCAAGCTTGAAGGCTTGTCGGTCAGGGAAGCCGCACGGTTGACCGGCATGTCGGAGTCGGCGATCAAGATCGGCGTACACCGCGGACTCAAGGCGCTGGCCGCGCGAATCAGGGGGAATGGATGAAAACTGAAGATCTGATCAGCATGCTGGCCGAGGGCGCCATCGCAGTCGACCCGCACGCGGCGCAGCGCCGCTATGCGATGGCCATCGGGACCGGAAGCCTGGCGGCGGTGCTGATGCTGCTTGCCCTGTTGCGCGTGCGCGCCGACCTGGCCGAGGCCGCCCTGTCGCCGCTGTTCTGGGTCAAGCCGGCGTTCGTCGCGAGCCTGGCGGCGGCCAGCCTGTTCGCCGCCTTGCGCCTGTCGCGGCCGGGCGCGAGCCTGGCCTGGATACCCGCGTCCCTGGCAGCGCCGGTGCTGGTCATCTGGACGATCGCCATCATCACCCTGCTCGGCGCCGAACCCGTCGAGCGCACCCGTCTCTTCCTCGGCGAAACATGGAAATCCTGCCCTTTCCTGATCGCCCTGCTCTCCGTGCCGCTGTTCGCCGCCGTCATGTGGGCGATGCGCGGGCTCGCGCCGACCCGCCTGCGTCTTGCCGGCTTCGCCGCCGGTCTGCTGGCCGGGGCGATTGCGGCCCTGGTCTACTGCCTGCACTGCCCGGAAATCGAGGCGCCTTTCGTCGGTTTCTGGTACCTGCTCGGCATGCTGATCCCGGCCGCCGCCGGGGCGGCGCTCGGCCCGTCGCTGCTGCGCTGGTAGCGCATAGTCCGTCCCCTGCCCGACCCGGATCTGCGAGCATTCGCCGCGCCTGTGCATGGCGTGGGCACGTCATTTGCTGACATGACAAATGGCGTTTGCCGACGCCCGCCCCGCATTCCGGGGAGCTTTTCGTCTTCTTTCGCGAGGTGATGCCATGTCAAATGGTCAATTGAGCGTAGAACCCGAAGGTCAATACGGGCAGAGCCTGAAAGAGCAGGCCTGGCGCGAAGATCCGGCAAGCGGAATAGCTGTTGTCGAACACCGGCCCCCCGATGCACAGGCCGCTTCGGACGGGCAGCGCATGCCCGCCGCTGCGGCAATTCCACGAGCATTGCAGGCCCTGGCTGCCGCCGCCGGATTTCGTTTCAACGGCGATGCGCCGTGGGACATCCGGGTCGCCGATGCGCGGCTCTACCAGCGGGTGCTGATGAAGGGCTCGCTCGGTTTCGGTGAAAGCTATATGGAGGGCTGGTGGGAGTGCGAGCGCCTCGACCAGCTGTTC
>CAIXAY010000305.1 GCA_903917505.1 uncultured beta proteobacterium
GACCGACGCGCCGGTCAGCGAGCATTGCGGCAGCTGCCGCGCCTGCCTCGACGCCTGCCCGACCGGGGCCATCGTCGCGCCTTACGAAGTCGATGCGCGCTTGTGCATCTCGTATCTCACGATCGAGTTGAAAGGCAGCATCCCGATCGAATTGCGGCCGCTGATCGGCAACCGCATTTATGGTTGCGACGACTGCCAGTTGTGCTGCCCGTGGAACCGCTACGCGCAAATCGGCGATCCCGCGTTTGCCGTTCGCCACGGCCTCGATTCGACGCCGCTCACCGAACTCTTCGCCTGGACCGCCGAGGAATTCGAGAGCCGCCTGGCCGGCAGCGCGATCCGCCGCATCGGGCACGAGCGCTGGCTGCGCAACATCGCCGTCGCGCTCGGCAAGGCGCCGGCGTCCACCGCGACGCGCGACGCGCTCAAGGCGCGGCTCGATCATCCGTCGGCGCTGGTGCGCGAACACGTCGGCTGGGCGTTCGCCGCGGCGCAGGGCAAGTAGATGGCCGGCAACCCTTACCCGCACCTGCTCGCACCGCTCGACCTCGGCTTCACGACGCTGAAGAACCGCGTCCTGATGGGCTCGATGCATACCGGCCTCGAAGAAGCGCCGGACGGTTTCGCACGCCTCGCCGCCTTCTATGCCGAACGCGCGCGCGGCGGCGTCGGGCTGATCGTCACCGGCGGCTTCTCGCCGAACCTGTCGGGACGCGTTTATCCGCACGCCGCGCAGCTGAGCTTCGCCTGGCAGGTCGGCAAGCATCGCCTGATCACCGATGCCGTCCATGCCGAGGGCGGCAAGATCGCCCTGCAGATCCTGCACGCCGGTCGCTACGCCTACCATCCGCTGGCCGCCGCGCCATCGCGCCTGCGCGCGCCGATCAACCGCTTCATGCCGCGCGCGCTGACGCGCTGGGGCATCGCCAAGACCATCGCCGACTACGCCCGCTGCGCCGCGCTGGCGCGCGCGGCCGGTTACGACGGCGTCGAGGTGATGGGCTCGGAAGGCTACCTGATCAACGAGTTCATCACGCCGCGCACCAACCAGCGGACCGACGAATGGGGCGGCTGCTTCGAGAACCGCGTGCGTTTTGCCGTCGACACCGTCAGCCGCGTGCGCGCCGCCTGCGGCCCCGACTTCATCGTCATCTACCGCCTGTCGATGCTCGACCTCGTCGACGGGGGCAGCACTTGGGATGAAGTGCGCGCCCTGGCCAAGGCCATCGAAGCGGCCGGCGCGACGCTCATCAATACCGGCATCGGCTGGCACGAAGCGCGCATTCCGACGATCGCCACGATGGTGCCGCGCGGTGCGTTCGCCTGGGTTACCCAACGCCTGGTCGGCGAAGTAAACATCCCGCTCATCACGACCAATCGCATCAACACGCCGAAAGTCGCCGAAGCGATTCTCGCCGCGCGCTGCGCCGACATGGTGTCGATGGCGCGGCCTTTCCTCGCCGACGCAGCCTTCGTGCGCAAAGCGGCAGCCGGACGCGGCGCCGAGATCAATACCTGCATCGCCTGCAACCAGGCCTGCCTCGACACGATCTTCGCCGGCAGCATCGCGTCCTGCCTGGTCAATCCGCGCGCCTGCCACGAGACCGAGATCGTCATCGAGTCGACGGCCAAGCCGCTGAGAATCGCCGTCGTCGGCGCCGGACCGGCTGGCCTGGCCTGCGCGGTTACGGCTGCCGAACGCGGGCACGCAGTGACGCTGTACGACGCCGCCGCGGTCATCGGCGGGCAGTTCAACCTCGCCCGCCGCATACCCGGCAAGGAAGAGTTCGGCGAAACACTGCGGTTTTTCAGCAATCGCCTGCGGAAGGTCGGCGTCATCGTGAGGCTTGGGCAGCGTGTCGATGTTACCGAACTTGTCCAAGGCACTTACGACCATGTCGTACTGGCCACCGGCATCGTTCCCCGCGCGTTGAACATTCCGGGCAGCGACCATGCCAAGGTCGTGAGCTACGTCGATCTGATCGAAGGGCGCAAGATCGCCGGCCGCAGCGTGGCGATCATCGGTGCCGGCGGCATCGGCTTCGATGTCGGTGAATTTCTGACGCACACGCCCGCTCCCGCACACGATGGCGAACTCGAAAGATTCCAGGCGGAATGGGGAATCGACACCGCGCTGGCCGCGCGCGGCGGCCTCAAGCCGCCTGCGAAGGAAAGGTCGGCGCGGCAGGTCTGGCTGCTGCAGCGCAAGGCGTCCAAGGTCGGCGGCGGCCTCGCCCAGACCACCGGCTGGATACGCCGTTCACTGCTCAAGATGCGCGGCGTGGAAATGCTCGCCGGGGTCAGCTACGAACGCATCGACGACGCCGGCCTGCACATCCTGATCGACGGGCAAGCGCGCTGCCTGCCGGCCGACACGGTCGTCGTCTGCGCCGGACAGGAGCCGTGCCGCGATCTCGCGGATGGGCTGCGTGCGGCAGGGATTCGATGCTCATTGATCGGCGGCGCCGATGTCGCGCTCGAACTCGATGCGCAGCGGGCGATCGCGCAGGGCACGCGGCTGGCCGCAGAACTCTAGGCTCGTCGTCCCGGCGAAAGCCGGGATGACGATGCGGTCAGCGCGCCACCGGCCGCGCCGGATCGCTGCACCACTCGCTCCACGAACCGGCGTAAAGCCTGGCGCCCGGCAGTCCGGCGAGGTCCATGGCCAGAATGTTGTGGCAGGCCGAAACGCCCGAGCCGCATTGCATGACCGCCTGTTCCGGCGCCTTGCCGGCGAGCAGCGCAAGAAACTCGCGGCGCAGTTCGGTCGCCGGGCGGAACAAGCCGTCGGCGTCGAGGTTGTCGCGGAAGAAGCGGTTGCGCGCGCCGGGGATGTGTCCGCCGACCGGGTCCATCGTTTCGTTCTCGCCGCGAAAGCGATCCGGAGCGCGCGCGTCGACCACGCAAAACTTTTGCTCGGCAATGTTGGCCAGCACCGCGTCGGCGCTCACTACCCAGTCGCGCGGCTTGTATTCGAAGACAGCCGGTCCCGCTTTCGGAACATCGGTCGACAAGGGCCGCCCCTCCTTCACCCACTGGCCGATGCCGCCGTCGAGCAGGGCGACGCGATCATGGCCCAGCCAGCGCAGCAGCCACCACAGGCGCCCGGCGACCATGCCACCGGCGTCGTCATAGACGACCACCTGCGTTGCCTTCGACACGCCGGCAGCGCCGAGTTTGCCGGCGAGCCGCTGCAGGTCCGGCAGCGGGTGGCGGCCGTTGCGCCCGTTCATCGGGCTCGACAGGTCGCGGTCCAGGTGCATGAAGAAAGCGCCGGGCAAATGCCCCTTGGCGTAGGCCTGTTCGCCGTAAGCCGTGTCCGACAGTTGATGCCGGCAATCGAAAATCCGCCATTGCGGATCGGCCAGATGCCCTGCCAGAACCTCGCAGGAGACTAGCGTCGAAGCGTTCATGCCCCGGCTTCGCCGGCGTTCAGCCAGGCGCGCGCCTCGGCTTCATCGCCGAACACCCGCATCTGCGCATGCACGAAAATGCGCGACAACCAGGCGCTCCAGGCCACCCACTGGCTTTGCGTCAGCACGGCGATGCGCTTGAAATCGTTGGAATGGGCGCGCGCGAAGACGATGTCTTCCCAGGCCACATCGAGCGTGAAATCGGCCATTTCGCGCAGGTCGAACAGCAGGTCGACGGGGCCTTCGAACTTGACCTTGTAGTTCACCATGTCCTCGAACTCGCGGTAGTCGGCCAGGGTGAATTCGCCGTAAACGGTGACATCGACGCGTCTGGGCTGGTGCTGAGTAACAATCATGTACGTCTCCCGGTGTATTTCGCGGAGTGTAGCATCAGTCCTGCTCGGCGGGATTGGCGCGCGAGAACCAGGTCGAGGCTACACCACTGGCGACAATCAGCGCGATCGCCAGCCAGGCGCCCAGCGATAGCGTCTCCTGCCAGACCAGCATGCCGAAAAGGCTGGCGAAGATCACCGTTGAATAGGCCAGGCTCGCCGCCATCAGGGTGTTCCCGCGCTGATACGCGCGCGTCATCGCTAGCTGGGCGACGGTCCCGGAACCGCCGACGAGCAGCAGGAAGAGGCCGCCCTTGAGGTCGATGGCGTGCCATTCGAAAAGCGACATCCAGGCCAGGCTGGTCAGCGTCGCCACCAAGGTGAAATAGAACACGGTGCGCTCGACGGCTTCACCGCGCTCGCCGAGTTCCTTGACGTTGTAGTAGGCAATGCCAGCCACCATTCCGCTGCCCAGGGCAAGCAGGCCACCGACCAATTGATCGGCGTGCAGGGTCGGGCGCAACAGCAGCGCCACGCCAACAAAGCCCATGATCAGCGCTGCGATCATGCCGCGACCCAGGCGCGCCTTGCCGAACCAGCCAAGATAAACGGCAAGGAAAAGCGGCGAGGTGTAGGACAGGGTCGCCGCCGTGGCCAGCGGCAACATGGCGAGGGCGTTGAAATAGAGAAACAGCGAAACGAAACCGCTGACGCTGCGCCCGATCTGAAACCGCCAATGCACGGTCCGGATCGGGATGCCGCGCGCGCGGAGCAGCAAGAAAATCATCAGCAGGTTGATGACACTGCGATAAAAGACGATTTCGGCAGGAGAGTAAATCTC
>CAIXAY010000306.1 GCA_903917505.1 uncultured beta proteobacterium
GACGCGGATCTTCATGCCCTTGAGGTCTTCGAGCTTGAGCACCTGCTTCTTCGTGGTGAACAGGTGCCGGTCGGGATTGGCGTACCAGGCGACGACCCTGAAGCCTTTCTTGTCGAGCTCGGCGGCGATGATCTTGCCGGGCTCGCCGTCCATGGCCGCGAACAGATGCTTGACGTCGCGGAAGATGAACGGCAGGTTGAAGACATCGGCTTTCTTCGTGAAGTTCGAGATCACGGCGCCGTTGACGACGGTCATGTCTATCGTTTGCAGTTGCACGGACTCGAGGACCTTGCGCTCGTCGCCGCCGAGGGCGCCGTTCGGAAAGATCTGCATGTCGACCTTGCCGCCGGTCTTGGCGTTCAAGGCCTTGGCCATGGCCAGAAAACCGATTTGATACGGGTAGTCTTCGCTGGTTGTATGGGCGGCCTTGATGACCATCTTGTCCTGCGCATAGCCGGGGCCGCTCGCGCCAAGCGCCAGCACGAACAGTGACGACAAGACCAATGCATTCAGTTTCATGACATTCCTCCTGATGTTGAAGCGATTATGAAAACGCAGGGCTGACGCTTTTTCGATTGCCTGAGCACACATTTGCATCGACTAGAACAAACCCAGAATCCCGGTGAAATTTCCCTTCGGCACATAGCCTGCGAGTCTTGGCAGCAGCAGCGCGATATCGGGCACGTAGGTCACGGCCATCAGGGCAACGACCAGCGCCGCGAAGTAGGGCATGATCGGCCGCGCCACGTCCATTACCGCGACTTTTCCGACCGAACAGGCCACCAGCAGGCACAGGCCCACCGGCGGCAGGACGAAGCCGACGCCGATATTGGCGATGATGATGATGCCGAAGTGGATCGGGTCGATGCCGAACTTGATGGCCATCGGCATGAAGATCGGGGTCAGGATGATGACCGCGGGGGCGCCCTCGAGAACCGCGCCGAGCAGGAGAAAAACGATGTTGACGATGATCAGGAACAGGAAAGGCGTGGTCGAGAACTCGGTCATGAAGGCGAGCAGCTTGTAGGGGATCTGTTCCCTGGCCGTGATCCAGGCGAAGAGCGAAGCCGATCCGACCAGGAACATGATGGAGCCGGTGGTTTTCGCGGATTTGAGGATGATCGGGTAGATGCCTGAGAATTCCACTTCCTTGTAGACGAAGAGGGCGATCACCAGCGAATAGGCGACGACGACGACCGCACCCTCGGTCGCCGTGAAGGCGCCGATCCGGATGCCGCCGAGGATGATCACCGGAATCATCAGAGCCCAGAATGCCTTTACGAACGAACGGCCAATGGCCCTGAAGCCGCTCCACTCGTCTTTCGGCACATGGTTCTTGATGGCGTCGAAATAAATCACGACCATCAAGGCGAAGGCCATCACGAAGGCCGGCAGCAAGCCGCCGAAAAACAGCGACTCGATCGACAGGTTGGCGACGCCGCCGAGAATGATCATCGTCAGGCAGGGCGGAACGAGAATGTCCATGCCGCCGCAAGCGGCGACGATGGCCACCGCTTTTTCCCGCTTGTAGCCTTTCTTCTCCATCGTCGGGATGATCGCCGTGCCGATGGCCGCCGTATCGGCCGTCGAGGAACCCGAAATTCCGGACAGCAGCACCGTCGCCACGACGACCACATGGCCCAGGCCGCCGCGGATGTGTCCGACCAGATTGTGCGCGAGGTCGAGGATGCGTTTCGATATGCCGCCGGTTTCCATCAGTTCGCCGGCAAAGATATAGAGCGGTATGGCCAGCAGGGTGAATGAATTGACCCCGCCCAGGATCTCCTGCGGAATGGCCGTCAGCGGCACGCCCGAAAGCACCAGGTAGATGACGCCAGACAGCCCCATGCTGAAAGCGATCGGCACGCCGAAAACCAGCAGCAGCGCAAACAAGGCAAAAAATAACATTACACCCCCTCTTTGATGCCGTTTGCGACTTTGTAAATCCGCAGCAGGACATTGACGATCATCAGCGCCGCCCCGCAGGGGATCGACAGGTACACATAGCTCATGTGCAGGTCGAGCGCCGGTGATTCCTGCATGTGGGCGACCGGAACCAGTTCGAGGCCGGTATAGAAAATCACGATCAGATAGGCCAGCGTGATCAGCATGATGCCGATTTGATAGGTCTTCTTGTTCTCCAGCGACAGCTTGTGGCTGATCACGTCGACGGTGAAGTGGCCGTCATCCCTGAGCGCCACCGAGGCGGCGATAAAAGTCAGCCAGATCAGTCCGAAGCGTGAAACTTCTTCGGTCCAGGAGAGCGGAACTTTGAAGATGAAGCGGGAAAGGACCTGGAAGAACACCGAACAGCAGATGACGCAGACGATCAAGACCGAGAGGCCATTTTCAAAGCTTGCCAGGAACTTGCTAAATTTCCAGCTATTCATGCCTTCACCTCATGAAAATTCGTCGTGCAGCCCCTCGATCAATTCAGCAGAAGCTTCTGAATCGAACGACGGGCGGAATCTCTTGGCAGATCAATGGACATGCCGGCGCCCCCGGACGAATGCAGCGGTCTTGTCGATGCCAGGCTTCTTTTGGCTGCGCCGGAAAACAAACTTGTGTAACGGTATACAAATGGATTCCGCTGTCAATATGTATCTTCCTGCAACGTGTTTCCCGAAACGGCAAGGCTTCTGATAATCGGGCACGGCCGCCTTGCTTGTAGACAGCATCGGCACTCTCTCCTATGCTGTTGTGTAGCATGCCGTGCATGGGCGATTGCACGGCTGGTGGTTTTGACAACGGGATCCCTTTCCTCACCATGAGCAAATACACGCTGAGCATCAACGGCGAAATGCGCCAGGTCGACGTGCCGTCGGATACCCCTCTGCTTTGGGTGCTGCGCGACGCGCTTAACCTCGTCGGCACCAAGTACGGCTGCGGCGTCGGCGAGTGCGGTTCGTGCATGGTGCATCTCGACGGCATTCCGACACACTCGTGCAAGACCACGGTCGCGGCGGTCGGCAAGCGGCAAGTGACGACGATCGAAGGCCTCGACGCCAAGGGCACGCATCCGCTGCAGGTCGCCTGGCAGGAACTCGATGTGCCGCAATGCGGCTATTGCCAGTCCGGGCAAATCATGGCCGCCGCCGCGCTGCTCGCCGAAAATCCGCATCCGGACGACGCCGAAATCGACGAGGCGATGGCCGGCAATCTCTGCCGCTGCGGCACCTACTTGCGCATCAAGGAAGGCATACGCCGCGCGGCGGTGCTGGCGGCGAAGAAGGAGGGCGAGGCATGAATTCGATGAATCCGGCCGCCCCGCGCAATCCGGGCCGCCGCGAATTCCTGCGCACCGCGTCGCTGGCCGGCGGCGGGCTGGTGCTCGGTTGCTACATTCATGCCGCCGCCGGGCAGATCGCCAAGCCGGCGGCCATCGCCGCCAACAGCGTGTTCAAGCCGAACGCCTTCATCCGCATCGGCGGTGACGGCGTCGTGACCCTGATTTCGAAGCAGCCCGAGATCGGGCAGGGCATCAAGACTTCGCTGCCGATGATCATTGCCGAAGAACTCGAGCTGAACTGGAAGGACGTGCAGATCGTCCAGGGCGACCTCGACCCGATTTACGGCCGGCAGAGCGCCGGCGGATCGACCTCGACGCCGGTCAACTACGAGAATTTCCACCGCCTCGGCGCCACCGCCCGGACCATGCTCGTCGCGGCCGCCGCCCAGGCCTGGGGTGTGCCGCCCGGCGAATGCGTCGCCGCCGGCAGTGCCGTGCAGCATCGCGGCAGCGGGCGCAGCCTCGGCTACGGGGCGCTGGCGAGCCGCGCCGCCGCGCTGCCGGTGCCGAGCGCCGAAACCGTCGTGCTCAAGGATCCGGCGAACTACAAGTTGCTCGGCACGCGCATCGGCGGCGTGGATAATGCCGCCCTCGTCACCGGCAAGCCGCTGTTCGGCATCGATATCCAGTTGCCGGGGATGCTTTACGCCGTCTATGAAAAATGCCCGGCCTTCGGCGGCAAGGTGGTCAGCGCCAACCTGCAGGCGATCAAGGCCCTGCCCGGCGTGCGCGATGCTTTCGTCATCGACGGCACGAGCGATCTCAGAGGCCTGATGCCGGGCGTGGCGATCGTCGCCGAATCGACTTGGGCGGCCTTCAGCGCGCGCAAGCAGCTCAAAGTGGTGTGGGACGAAGGCTCTGTGGCCGGCGAGAGCTGGAAGGGCTTCGCCGCGCAGGCCGCGGCGCTGGCCGGCAAGCCCGGCGCGACGCTGCTGCGCAAGGACGGCCAGCTCGAAGCGGCGATGGCTTCGGCGGCGCACAAGGTGAGCGCCGCTTACAGCTATCCCTTCATCTCGCACACCAGTTTCGAACCGCAGAACTGCACTGCCTGGTTCAAGCCCGGCGGCGCGCTCGAACTCTGGGCTCCGACCCAGAACCCGGCGGCTGGCCAGAGCCTGATCGCCGAGACTCTCGGCATCGCCAAGGAGAAGATCACGCTGCACATCACGCGCAGCGGCGGCGGCTTCGGGCGCCGGCTGAGCGCCGACTACATCGTCGAAGCGGCGGCCATCGCGCAGAAAGTCGGCGCGCCGGTGAAGCTCGCCTGGTCGCGCGAAGACGACATGCGCCACGACCACTATCGTGCCGGCGGTTTTCACTTCCTGCGTGGGGGACTCGATGCGAGTGGCAAGCTGATCGCCTGGCACGACCATTTCGTGACCTTCGCCAACCGCGTCGAACGCGACGGCAAGACGGTCCTGCAAACGGGAATCGGCGCGAATCTGAGCAGCGACGAATTTCCGGCGCGCTGGGTCGAGCACTGCGTGCTCGAACAGACGGCGCTCGAATGCGGCATTCCGATGGGTGCCTGGCGCGCGCCGGGCAGCAATGTGCTGGCCTGGGTGATTCACAGTTTCCTCGACGAACTCGCGCATGCGGCCGGGCGCGACCCGCTCGAGTTCGCCCTCGAAATCCTCGGCGACAAGGCGATCGTTCCCGAATCGACGGAGCGTGGTCTGCCCTACGATGTAAGCCGGATGAAACAGGTGATCAAGGTCGCCGCCGACAAGTCGAACTGGGGCAAGCGATCCTTTGCCAAAGGCCGCGGCATGGGACTGGC